>JAJPHE010000053.1 GCA_021325435.1 Actinomycetota bacterium
CCGGGCTGGCCGCTCGCCGCCTCGGCTCCCGCTCGGAGGTCGACCTGTCGGGGCTGGGCGGCGCGGTCGGCGGCGCCTTTGTCTTGGCCCACCAGTCGAAGGTCCTGCTGAGGGCGACCGGCTTGTGGTGCCTTCTCCAGATGGTGACGGTGGTGGGGCCGGGCTTCCGGTCCGTGGTCGGCGCCGTTGGCCTCGGGTACTTGGCCGGCCTGGTGGCAATCGTGCCCGGTGGCCTCGGGGTGCGTGAGGCCACGATCATCGCCGTTCTCGCCGCCTCCGGCGCCGGGGCGGCAGGCGCAGCCGGCGCGGCAGCCGGGTGGCGACTGGTGGAGACGGCCGTCGAGCCTCCCCTGGTCGGCGCGGCGGTGCTGGGCGGGCGAACGAGTCGATCGTCACTTGCCATCCGCCCCAGGCGGATCTCTCGGGGTGGCCACAGCGACGAGCTCGGAACCGAGCGCGCTGGCCAGGAACACGGGGAGGCTCCGGCGCAGGGCGGCATCGAGCCGCACGGCCGCTCGCTCCGTCATCAGAGGCCACCCGAGAACGGACAGGGGTCCGAAGCCGACTCCGTCGATGCGGACGACCCGCAGCCCGGACCTCTCTAGGAGGCGGCGGAAGCCCCGTCGGGTGAACAACCGTCGGCGGTAGCCGGAGTGCTGAGGGTGCAGGCGCTGGCGCAGCGCGCCGAGGGGGTCCAGCAGGATCGACAACCGGAGCAGGTTCGGCGCCGTGGCGACGACCGTTCCCCCCGGCCGGGCTACCCGGGCCATTTCAGCGACGCCCGCGGTCGGGTCGGTCAGGTATTGGATGCAGCCGAGGGCCGTCACCCCGGCAAAGCGCTGCGAGACGAACGGCAGGGCAGCGGCGTCCGCCCGGCACAAGGCGGCCGGGGCCGCCCCGTTCGGGGTGACTGCGAAGGAGAGGCGCCGGCTGGCCAGTTGTAGCTGACGGTGCGAGATGTCGCATCCCCACCCGGGCCGACCCCGGCCGGCGACGGCGGACACCAGCTGGCCGGCGCCGCACCCCACGTCGAGGACCGCGCCCCCCGCTTGCTCGGAGAGGGCGGCCAGGGCGGCCTGTAGACGTTGCTGGATCACCGAGTCGTGCAGCGACCCGCCCGAGTACACCCGCTCCCAACGGTCCGACCGGCGGTCATAGTCCTCGGCCACCGCCCGCAGCTGGTCCCTCGGCACCGAGCGAAGCTACCCACCGACGGGGCATTCCTAATATCGAGCCGTGCGGCGGGGTCGTCTGCTCCATCTCGTCGAGGTGATGGTCGTCACTGTCATGCTGATGGGCACGGCCGCCTGCAGCTCGCCCCACGCCTCCGGCGGGTCGGGGCTGCCCATCCGCTATGTGGTCATTCCTCATCCCGACGACGAGTTCAGCGTGTGGTCGATGGTCGACGACCGTCACTACAACGTCTTCGTCCTGCTCACCCAAGGCGAGGGCAGCGGATACTGCGACGGGCACGGCCTGGACGCCGGCGCCGGCGAACGCCCGCCCTTGCCCCAACCCTTCGCCGGTCCACGCACGGCAACCTGCGCGGCCCAGCGACTGGACTCATGGCGCCAGTTCCTGGACGACATGGGGACTGCAGATCCTGCCGTCGGCCCGGCGAAGCTGATCGGAGTGCTGCGGGCCCGCTCGATGCCCGGCCAGCCCACCCCGACGCGCTGCGGGCCGACCGGGTGCGGGCCGGCCGACACGGTCCAGCTGTGGATCGGATCCCGGTCGGCCCGCATCGTCTTCGATCTCGGTGACGGCCAGGTCACACCTCGGTCGGCCACCTGGGCCATCCAAGAGGCGCGGCTACTCCGCTTCCGCCTCCCTACCCAACACGAAACCGACATCGTCGGGGCCACCTACCTGAACACGGCAGACCCCCACTGGTTCCGTTACGACCACACCGACCAACGAGCCTTGGCGGCCGCCCTGTCGAGCATCGACCAGCACGTTCCCCAGGGCGAGTGGGGGAGGACGTTTCCTACCGACCCCCGGCGCTCGGCCACCTTTCGCGTCGCTCCGCCCGTGTGGTGCGCCGCCGTCTGCGTTTCGCCCGGGCCCGTCGACCCGGTGGCCAACCCCGACGCCCGCCGGACCGGCGCGCTGCAACGCGACTACGGGTGGCTCGCCTTCCCCTACGGCTACTGGGCGGCTACCACCCAGCCGGTCGCGTCGTTCTACTCACAGGAGCAGGACTTCTGGCATCGGTGACGCCGACCTGTACCGGCGCAACCGCCACGAGCTAGGGGCAGAATGCAGAGGATGACAGCCGCGTCCCCCGACTACGACTCGGACCCCGGACGCTGGCGGGCCTGGAAGCCCGCCCAGGACGTTCACGACCTGGTGGCCCCGTCGCTGTCCGGACCGGTGCTCGACATCGGCTGTGGCGAGGGACGCCTCGCTTCCGTGCTGAAGCCCGGAGTGGCCTGGGTCGGTGTCGACTCCTCCATGACCCAGCTGGCGGGCAATCCCCACCGGCCGGTGGTCCAGGCCGACATGAACGCCCTTCCGTTTCGCAACCGGTCATTCGCCGAGGTCACTCACCTCTGGTGCCTCTATCACCTCGACGATCCGGTGCCGGCGATCGCCGAGGCCCAGCGAGTGCTGCGGCCCGGAGGGACCTACTACGCCTCGACCGCGGCGAGGACCAACGACCCCGAGCTGGTCCCCGAGGGGTACCCGCCAACCTCGTTCGACGCCGAGGAGGCCGCGTTACTAGTCGGGCGAGTGTTCGAGGACGCCGAGGTCCAGCGCTGGGACGAGAAGCTGGTGGTCCTCAACGACCGCGAGGAGGTGAGGAGCTACTGCCGCCACCACTTCATCCCCGCCGAGAGGGCGGAGCAGGTCGAGGTGCCCCTGGCCTTGACCAAGCGGGGCGTCCTGGTGCGGGCCACCGCCTCTGAGTCCCGCCCCTCCTCCAGCGGGTCCTTCCGGTGACCAGCTACGACGCTCCCCGCACCGGAGGTGTCGTCCCGGTGACCGAAGAGGATCCCGCCGGTCTGTGGCTCCGGGCCGCCGGCTGGTTGGTGGATGCGGGGGTCTGCTTCGTGCCGCTGGTGACGGCGTTGAGCCTCGCCGGGCTGGGCTCGAATCGGCAGCAGATCCTCCGGCCCGGCCACCAAGGCGTCTCCGGGCTGGCTGCCGGGCTGATCTTCGCCGGGTGGGGTGTCGCCGTCTGTGCCTACTTCAGCGTGCTATCCCGACAGACGCTCGGAGCCATGGCCCTCGGCATCCGCCTGCAGGACGCCAGGACCGGTGACCCCGTGGGCCGCCTGCGGGCGCTGGGCCGGTTCCTCACCCGGGTGGCGCTCTACACCTTGTTCGTCGTCCCCGGCATCGTCGCCGACCTGTTCTGCCTCTGGACGAGACGCCGACAGAACCTGATCGACCTGATGTTCCGCACGGTCGTGGTGAAGGCCGTCCGACCAGTGGGTGTGCCGCCCGCCGCGGCGATGGTGAGCCTCGAAGCTGGCAACGCCGGGGACGCGCCGGCGACGCCAGGTTGGTACCCGGACCCGGACGGCACGGCCCGCTGGCGGTGGTGGGACGGGGATGAGTGGAGCTGGCAGGTCACCGGGGCGGGGGGAAGCGCCGTCGAATGGGCTGCTCCTCCGCAGGTGGCACGGCCCGCTCCCACCAGCCTTCCGGGCCTGGGGATGGCCGTGCTGGGATTCGCGGTCGGTGCCGGCCTCGGCATCCTCGTGCAGGTGGCGTTGTGGGCCACGGGCAAGCCGGGCGGACTGGTCGCCGAGTTCGGTATATCCGAGGTCGGACTCTGGCTGGGACTGGTGGGTGCCGTCTGGCTGGTCAGCCGGCGCCGCGGGCAAGGGTCGCTGCGGAAAGACTTCTTCCTTCGGTTCAGGACCGTTGATGTCGCCTTCGGCTTCGCCGCCTCGCTGGCCGGCAGAGCCATGGCGACCGCCGCCGCCGCTCCGTTCTCGGTGTTCCTCCTCCACCATCACCGGTCGGTCGACCAGCAGACGTTCTCCAACCTGACCAGCGGCCCGGTGGGCTGGACGGTCCTGGTGCTGGCCACGTGTGTGGGAGCGCCGGTGGTGGAGGAGCTCTTCTTCCGCGGCCTGGTCCAGACCAGGTTGGTGGCCCGGTGGGGTGCGGTGACCGGTATCGCCGTCACCTCGCTCATCTTCGGCGCCGCCCACCTGATCGGATGGGTGGGGCCGATCTCGCTGCTCTACGCCTGGAGCGTGGCGGCCGCCGGCGTCGCCCTCGGCACCGTGCGCCACCTGACGGGGAGGTTGGGAACCTCGATGGCCGCCCACGCCATGTTCAACGCCCAGGCGATGCTCCTCGTCGCCCTGGCCGGCGTCATCCGGTGAGGAGGTCCTGGCCGAGAGTCTGGTAGTCGCTGTCGAAGCTGGAGGCGGTCGTCTGGAACTGCCGGGCCAGGGCCAGGTACTCCACTTCGCTCGCCGCCGACCCCATGTGTTCGAGCACTCCGGCCAGCTGGTTTGAATCGTTCACCAGCCGGTTGGCGTCGGGCTGGTCGAGGGCGGGAACGTCGAGGGACTGGACCTGCTGGGCGAAAGTCGAGAAGGCCCGGCCCAGGTCCCGCGCCGCGCCCTGGGCACAGGAGATCCCGGCGGTGCCGGAGCAGTCACGGCTGGTGGTCTGGAACTGAGCCACCGCCCGCGACAGCTGCGAGTAGTCGCCGTTGAGCTGGTTGAGCGTCTCCACCCGGTTGACCGAGCCCCCGGTGGCGGCGGACACGGCGATGGAGCCGGCGTAGGGGAGCGCTCCGAGCACCAGGAACAGCACGATGATCCGCTTGGCCGCCGCCGTCAGCACCAGGCGGGAGGCCAGCGGTGCCGGCGCGGCTGGGGGCGGCAGGAGGGGGGCGGGCGTCGCCGCCGAGTCCTCCGCCGGCGGGGTGGGCGCGCGATCGTCGCCGAAGAGGCGGTCGGGGTAGGCGGCGCTCACCAGCGCCACGTACGAGTAGTAGCGCACCTCGTAGCGCAGGACGGCGGCGATGGCCTGGTGGAGCGACACCGGCATGCGCCCGGCGACCAGCACGATCAGCCAGGCGAAGAACATGACGACGCCGACGCCGCCGATCACCACGGTGGTGACGATGTAGGCCGGGATCATCAGGATGATGCGGAACAGGACCGCCAGCCGGTTGAGGCGGCCGGGGAAGGTGGACACCTGAACCGGATATTCCACGGCGTCGAGCGAGAATGGTGGGTAGCGGTCGGTCAGGAGGTACCCGTAGGCGTACACGCGGGTCGTGTACCGGACCACTCCGCTGATGAAGTTGGCCAACCCCTCCGGCACCCGCCCGAGAGCCAGGGCGGCGAACCATGCCGCCACCGCCACCACGTAGACGGCGATGGCCAGAAAGAACAGCACGATGGCGTGGGGGATGAGGAGGAAGATGCGGAAGGCGACGGTCAGCCGTCGCTGGGCCTCGGGGCCGGCGAAGGCCACCTCGACCGGCTGTGGGCCTGCGCCAGCTGCCAAAGGTTCCACCGGGCCTCCCCCTTCCGCCGGGCAGACGGTACCAACTGGGGCGCCATTTTTCGTGTTTGGTCGGTTCCGTCAGAACCGAGGTCCGTGGTTGGAGAAATTCGGTGGCTGACCACGGCCGACGATTGGCAGCCTGCGCCATGCCTTCCACGGTCTGGGGCCGCGACGTGGCCGAGACCTATGACGCCGCCTCGGCCGCCATGTTCGAGCCCGACCTCCTCGTACCTACTGTCGACCTGCTGTTCGAGCTGGCCCGAGGCGGCCCCGCCCTCGAGCTCGCCGTCGGCACGGGACGGGTCGCCCTTCCCCTTGCCGGGCGGGGCATCACCGTCTCGGGGATCGAGCTGTCGCCCCACATGGCCCGCCAACTGCGGGCGAAACCCGGCGGCCAGGACCTCGCCGTCACGATCGGTGACATGACGACGGCCCGGGTCGCGGGCGACTTCAAGCTGGTGTACCTGGTGTGGAACGCCATCATGAACCTCACCACCCAGGACGAGCAGGTGGCCGTCTTCGCCAACGCCGCCGCCCACCTCGAGCCCGGTGGATGCTTCGTCGTCGAGGTGGGCGTGCCCAAGCCGCCGGTCGAGGGCGAGGTGGCCCGCGTGTTCACCATGGAGGAGGGCCGGGTCGGCATCGACACCTACGACGACCTGGTGGGCCAGATCCTCTCGTCCCACCACTGGGTGACGCTTGAGGGCCGGTTCGTGCGCTTCTCGGCCCCCTACCGCTACGTGTGGCCCGCCGAGCTGGATTTGATGGCACGGGTGGCCGGCATGCGCCTCAAGCACCGTTGGGCCGGGTGGCGCCGAGAGCCGTTCACCTCCGCCAGCACCAACCAGGTGGCGGTGTTCGAGAAGCCCGCCGCCTAACGGACGCCTCAGTGACTTAGGCGGCCCGGCCCCGAGGCGCCCGCTTGCGGTAGATGGTGCCGCCGGGCGCGTACCACTTGGCCTTCTTGCGGACCGAGGGATCGGGGTCGCGGTCACGGCACTCGATGAGAGCGGTTGCCGCCGCCCGGTCGGTGTGGGCCCAGCGTCCCACCACCTCCACCGCCATGGCCCGCACCTGTTTGTGCGGGTCGTATTGGAGGATGGCGATCGCCGGCCGCAGAACCTCACCCTTGTCTGGCCGACACCCGCTCTTCTTGCAGCGGTCGCACGCCAGGGCGTGGAGGGCGTGGAGGCGCACCTGGGGATCGGTGTCGGCCAGCATCCGGATCAGCAGTCGGAAATCGTCCTGGCTGGCCGCCAGGTGATCCAGCAGCTGAGCGCAGTACTGGCGGACCCCGGAATCAGCATGGGCCAGACCGGCCCGAGCGGCCAGCCCCGCCTCCGGTCCGCTGAGCAGCAGGTGCCAGTAGGCCTGCTTGGCCCGCAGCGGATCAGCCAGCAGCTCGACCCATCCGGCGAAGTCGCGCTCGGCGACCACTGGCGCTCCCATGACGGCAAGCATGCCGGCGTCCTCGAAACCCGACAACCGAATACCTGGCTCATCGCTTGCACTCCGTGGCGCCCAGCTGGCGACGCCGAAGGTCCGCCGATCTCCACCCGGCCGAAAGTTTGTCGTAATGGCCCTGCTTGCGGGATTCGCCGGTGTGTGGATCCCAGCTCGTGGTCTAGGTTGGCCGCGCGGGGGGAACAAGCGCCGTACCTGACCCTATGAACGTCCTCGTCGTCGATGACATGGCGGACATCCGCCTCATGCTGCGGACCCTGCTGCAGTTCCGTCCTGGCACGGACCGGATCAGCGAGGCCACCGACGGAGCGTCGGCGATCAGCGCCGCCCGCGAGGAGCGTCCCGACCTGATCATCCTCGACCGGCACATGGAGCCGGTCGGCGGCGACGAAGCCCTACCCGCCCTCCGCCAGATCGTCGGCGACGCGGTCATCATCGTCTACTCGGCCTTCGTCTCGGATCCGGCCGAGCACGCCGGTCTCATCGACCTCGGGGCTGACGCCGTCGTCTACAAGGGTTCGCTGTTCGCCGACCTCGAACAGGCGATCGCCGCCGCCGTGGCCAACCGGACTGGGGCCTAGCCGACCTCCTGGCCGACGCCGGCTATAACGGCGACGTGCGAGTCCTGGCGACGTGCGTTCCCGCCCCGGGTCACCTCAACCCGTTGGTCCCTCTGTTGCGTGAGTTGATTCGCCAGGGGGACGACGTGGTCGTGGCCACCGCCGAGGACCCCGGTGGCGGGGCGGCCGCCGCCGGGGCTGGCCATCGCGTGGTCGGCCACGGCGAGATGGACTGGTTCCAGACGCTGCTGGGCCGAACCCGCGGTGCCCCGGGCGACGGGCTTCCCCCCGAGCGCATCAACCACTACTTCCTGCCCCGCCTCTTCGGCGAGATCGCCACCGCCGACATGGTCGACGACCTCATCTCCATCGGGCGCGAGTTTCAGCCCGACCTGGTGCTGGCCGAGGCCTACGCCTTCGCCGGCCCTCTGGCGGCGGCCGTGCTGGGTGTTCCCCTCGTCCACCATCTCATCGGCCCGTTGATGTCGCACGACGTCATGGAGCTGGTCAACGACGCGGTGACGCCGATGTGGCGCAGCTTCGGGTTGGATTCCCCTCGCTTCGGCGGCGTTTACGCCGGCACGACCATCGAGGTGAGCCCGCCATCCCTCGAGCCTCTCTCGCTTCCGGAGGGCGAAGGTCTCCGGCTGCGGCCGGCGCCGCTACCTCTGCGGTCCCCGGCTCCAACGGACCCGCCGACCGTCTACCTCACCCTCGGCACCTTCTTCGGAGGCAACACCCACGTATTTCGAGCCGCGCTCGAGGCGCTGGCCGACGAGCCCGTCCGGGTGGTGACGACGGTCGGAGCCGGCGGCGATCCTGCCGCCCTGGACCCGGTGCCCCCCAACGCCCGGGTCGAGCGCTACATACCCCAGGCCGAGCTCTTGCCGGACTGCTCCGTCGTGATCCACCACGGTGGTGCCGGAACCATGTTCGGGTCCCTCGCCCACGGCATCCCGCAGGTGGTCATCCCCCAGGGCGCCGACAACTTCATCAACGGAAGCCTGGTCCAACGGTGCGGCATCGGAACCAGCATCGGGCCCGACGAGGCGTCCGCCGAGCGGATCAGGACGGACGTCCTCAGACTGATGGCCGACCCGCAGGCCCACCAGGCCGGCCGGCAGCTGGCGGCTGAGATCGCCGAGATGCCCTCGGCGGCTGACGTGGCGGCCCAGCTGCGGGCCCGATTCTGACACCTCCGACCCCCACGCTCTACCGGCCGAACACGCCGGTGGGCGGTCCGGGCCGAAGGTAGAGGCCGGCGATGCGGCCGTCAGGGCCCACCGCCACCTGGAGGTGGGCCGCCCCCTTGGCCATGTCGAGAGGGAAGTCGTACAGGACGGCGGTGGCCATCGAGACGACGACCGGTGCGCCGGAGGAGCGGTAGGAGCCGAGGTCGGTGGTGAGCTGATCCCAGACCGACCTGAGCTGGTCCTGGCTGACGGCCGCGTTCATCGTCGGATCGAAGCCGGCCTGGACGGCGGCGAAGTCACCCCGCGCCAGCTCCGTCAGGGCGTCCTGGGCCGCTCGTGCCGTGATGCTGCTGGCCTGAACCGTGGGTGCCCCTGCCTGGTCGAGCGGGACCCCCTGCCGGAGCAGGAAGAGGCCGGCGATGCGGCCCTGGCCGTCGAAGGCCACTCGGAGCTCGCCGGGTAGCCGGGCCATGTCGACGGGGACCCGGACAACCCAGAAGGCGCCGTCCCGCGCCTCGCTGGGGCTCCCGTGTGAGCGGTAGGAGCCGAACTGGGCCTCGAACTGCTGCCAGCCGGCGGCCAGCTGGTCGGTCGACAGCTGGGCGCTCATGTTGGCGTCGAACCCGCGGCGCACCCCGGCGAAGTCACCGGCGCGGAGATCGGCGAGGATTGCCGCGGCGATGGCCGCGCGGTCCTGCGATGTGGTGGCCGGCCCCACGTAGCGGGCGTTGGTCGCGGCCGGGGGAACGGGCCCGGAGCCGCCGGCCGCCAGGGGGACGACGCCTGCGGCGACCACCACGGCCCCGGCCGCGGCGATTAGCCCGTTGCGGACACTGGTACGCACCATCGGCCTCCGGCCCCCAGAAACCACCCCAGCACCCATCAGGCTAGTGACCCGCGCCCCCGGGTGGACCGGCGGGCGGGGCTGCCGGTGACCAGTGGGCAATGACCCGATCGGGTCATTGGCCCCCGGACCGCCCAATCCGGAAGATGGCCACGGGAAGCGGTGTGTCGAGCGCGGGAGGTGCTTGATGGATCCGGTTACGGCGGAACCGATGGGGCCGGGCGTCGACGGAGGAGGGCTTTCAGACTCCGCCCCGGCGACCGGCTTTCACGAGCCGTTCGACGGCATGGGCTACCTCGACCTACCGGAGGATCCCCGACCGACGTCGTGACCGGGGCGCCAGGGGGGTGATGAGACGCCTGTAGTCGGCGTCGTCGTTGCCGATGCGTCGGTATGGCCCCACTCGAGGACGCCGGACCGGCAAAGACCGTCCTCGTGGTCGACGACGTGTCCGAGATCCGGGCCGTCCTGCGCGCCTACCTGCACGATCCCCCACGGATGGCGGTGATCGGCGAGGCCGCCGACGGTCTGGCGGCCATCCGGGTGGCCGGCGAGCTCCAACCGGACGTCATCGTGCTGGACCGTCTCATGGACCCGATGGGCGGCGACGCCGCCCTGCCTCGGCTGAGGGCGGCGCTGCCTGATGCAGTCATCGTCATCTACTCCTCGTTCGCCGATCCGGCTGACCGGCAGATGCTGGCCGACCTGGGCGCCGACGATCTGGTGGACAAGCGGGCCGGTCTCGACCGTCTCCAAGCGGCGATAGGGACGGCGCTCTCGACCCGGGCGACCGAGCCCGCTGACGGTCGCACTGACCACCAGAGCCGATAGCCCCTGGCGCCCCGGTGGTCACCCGGGCTCTCATGGTGCCGGCGAGGAGGTCACATGGCCGGCGAGAAGCGCATCGTGGTAGGGGTGGACGGTTCCGAGGTCAGCATGCGGGCGCTGGAATGGGCCGTCGGCCAGTGTCGGCTCACCGGAGCCCGGCTCCGGGCCGTCACCGCCTGGCAACTGCCCGTGGTCTACGGCTACCCGGTCCCCTTCCCCGAGGGCTACGACCCCGCCGCCGAGGCCGAACGGGCCCTGGCGGCGGCAGTGGGCACGGCGCTGGGGTCCAGCCCTGATATCGAAGTCGACCGGGTCGTGGGCGAGGGGCCGGCCGCCCAGCTGCTGATCGAGCAGTCCAAAGACGCCGATCTCCTGGTGGTTGGCAGCAGGGGTCACGGAGCCTTCGCCGGCATGCTCCTGGGGTCGGTCAGCGAGCACTGTGTCCGCCACGCCACCTGCCCGGTGTTGGTGGTCCGCGACGAAGGCCCCTAGGCCGTTGACGTAACCGCCTGTCCGGACCGGTCTTGAACTCGGACTGGTCGCCGCCCACACTCCTGCCCGAGCGTTGCGCTCACGCGCCTAGGAGGGGGAGCTGGTGACTGACGTCCTTGATGCAGACATCGCCGCATTCCGTGCCGGCTTGGCCGGATCCGTCGTCATGGCGGGCGACTCCGACTACGAAGCGGTTCGGGCAGAGTGCATCTGGAACGGGAACATCCAGAGCCGGCCGTGGATGATCGTGCGCTGCTCCTCGGCCGAGGACGTCGCTGCCACCATCGCCTTCGCCCGGGCCTCGGGCAAGGAGCTGTCCGTTCGCGGCGGGGGCCACGGCTTCTCGGGGGCGTGCGCCGCCGACCAGGGGGTGATGATCGATCTGGGCCCGATGGCGGAGGTGACCATCGACCCGGCGGCCATGCGGGCCCGGTGTGGAGGCGGAACCCGGTGGGCTCAGCTGGACGCGGCAGCCCAGGAGCACGGCCTGGCGACACCGGGCGGCTTCATCAGCCATACCGGCGTCGCCGGTCTCACCCTCGGGGGAGGGATGGGTTGGCTGACCCGCAAAGCCGGCCTGAGCTGCGACAACGTGACCGCGGTCGAGATCGTCACCGCCGACGGACGCATCCTGCGAGCCGCGGCCGACGAGAACCCGGATCTGTTCTGGGCGGTGCGGGGCGGGGGCGGAAACTTCGGGGTGGTCACCAGCTTCGAGTTCCAGCTCCACCGCGAGGGTCCCATGGTCGAGCTCGCCCTCTTCTTCTGGGACCTCGACGGGGGTGGTGCCGCGTTCCGGGCCGCTCGCGACCTGGTTCCGTCGCTGCCCGACGACATCTCCATGTTCCTGGCCGGGCTCAACGCTCCCCCGGCCCCGTTCGTCCCCGAAGAGCACCAGCTGAAGCCGGGCTACGCGGTGCTACTGGTCGGGCACGGGTCCGCCGAGGAGCACACCCGGGCCGTGGACCAGCTCCGCCGAGCGGCCCCGCCGCTATTCGAGTTCATGACCCCCATCCCGTTCGTCGGCCTGCAGCAGATGTTCGATGAGAGCGCGCCGTGGGGCATCCAGGGATACGAGAAGGCCGTCTACCTCGATGAGCTCACCGACGACGCCATCGACGTCATAGTGCGGCACATGCCGGCCAAGGCGTCGCCCATGTCGTTCATGCCGATATTCGTGCTGGGCGGCGAGTACGCCCGGCGGGCTGAAGGAGACACCGCCTTCGGTGGGAGCCGGAGCACCATGTACGTCCTCAACATCGCCGCCGTCGCCCCCACCCTCGAGTTGTTGGAGGCCGACCGCGAGTGGGTGCAGAGGATGTGGAGCGACCTGGTCCCCTACGCCGAGGGCATCGGCAGCTACGTGAACTTCATGGCGGACTATGAGGAGGACCGCATCCGGGCCGCCTACGGGCCCGACAAGTACGCCCGGTTGGCCGCCATCAAGGCGGCCTACGACCCGGACAACGTCTTCCACCACAACGCCAACATCCGTCCCGCCGCCTCCTGACCGGCGCGGGACCCGGCTGTTGGCCATTAAAGAGTTTCGTGTAATACCGCGCTGCCGGGGTTCATAGTTGTAGGCCGGCGTGGCGGAGGAAGTTGAGGCAGAGCTGGTGGTCGCTGCCGATGCGGTCGAGGCC
>JAJPHE010000069.1 GCA_021325435.1 Actinomycetota bacterium
AGTCGATGGTGCAGGTCATGGGCGCCCTGCCCTCGGTAGCGGTCATGTCGGGCTACGACCAGCCCCGCCTCGGGGCTGGCATCCCCTACACGGTGCCGCGCGGCACCTACCGCACCGCCGACGGGCAGTGGGTCGCGGTCAGCACCTCCTCCGAGCCGGTCGCCCGCCGGCTGCTGGAGCTGGTGGGGCTGGCCGACGACCCGCGCCTCGCCACCTCGGAGGGTCGGGTCGAGCACCGCCGGCTGGTCGATGGAGCGGTGTCGGACTGGATCGGGTCACGCCCCGCCGAGGAGGTCCTTTCCAAGTTCACCGCCGCCGACGTGGCCGCCGCCCCCGTGCTGCGGATGACCGAGCTGCTCGCCGACCCTCACGTCGTGGAGCGGGGGGTCATCGAGGTGGTGGACGGTGTGCCCATGGTCGGGCCCGTGGCCCGGTTGTCGGGTACGCCCGCCCGCCTGCGGTGGGCCGGTCGCCCGCTCGGCGCCGACCAGCACCTGTTGCAGGAGGGGTGACGCCCGAAACGCGGGTCTAGGGTGAGCCGCCACGAGTGAGGGGGAGAGGATGCGCCACCAGGTGGAGGAAAGCGCCGAGCTCGGCGCCGGCGTCGACGAGGTGTGGAAGCTGGTCGGCGACTTCACCGGTCTGATCGAGGCCATGGGGGTTCCGGTCGAGTCGTCCGGCCAGGGGATCGGCCAGACCCGCAAGATCCCCTTCGGAGCCGAGCCCACCGTCGAGCGCCTGGAGGAGCTCGACGACCAAGCCCACAGGGTCGTGTACTCCATCGTCGAAGCTCCCCTGCCGGTTCGCGACTACCGCTCGACGATGCAGCTGTCCCCCGCCGGCGAGGGGCGGACTCGCCTGGACTGGACGGGCACCTTCGAGGTGGCCCCGGGCGCCAGCGAGGAGGACACCGTCGGTGTGGTGAGGGCCATCTACCAGGGCGGTATCGGGTTCCTCCAGAGCCGGTTCGGCTCCTGACGCCTTCACCCGCTACGCCGAGCCATCGGGGGGTATAGGTCGGCCATGTCGGATGCCTCCACCCCCCACGACGACCTGGTCGACGAGCTAGAGGATGACGCCGAGGAGATCCAGGCCTCTCGCGACCCGATGGGTCTCTCCGAGGATCCCGACCAGTCCGGCGTCGTTTCCGAAATAGCCGAGAAGCGGACCCGAGCCTGATCCGGGTCGGCCCGCTGAAGCCCCTCGCGCTATGTTGCGGCCGCGGGTGACGACGGAGGTGGCTGATGCCCACGGAGGAACCGTTCCAAGGGGTCATCGGCCGAACTCTCGAGGACTCGGTGCCGTGGTGGCCGCCGCTGCCCGAGGCCCCGGAGGGCGCCCCCAACGTGGTCGTTGTCCTGCTCGACGACGTCGGCTATGCCCAGATCGGCTGTTACGGGTCGGACATCGCCACCCCGAATTTCGACCGGCTGGCGGCCGGGGGACTGCGGTACTCGAACTTCCACACCACCGCCCTGTGCTCGCCCACCAGGGCTGCGTTGCTGACCGGCAGGAATCACCACACCAATGGCATGGGTCGGATCGTGGAGATCGCCAGTGGCTTCCCCGGCTACGACGCGGTCGTCCCCAAGAGCAGCGGATTCCTGTCCGAGATCCTGCTCCGGGCCGGTTACTCCACCTTCCTGACCGGCAAGTGGCACCTGGCCCCGGCCGGCGAGATGACGATGGGCAGCCCCCGCGACAAGTGGCCGTTGGGGCGGGGCTTCGAGCGATTCTACGGCTTCCTCGGCGGCGAGACCGACCAGTACCACCCCGATCTCGTCCATGACAACCATCAGGTCGACCCGCCCCGCACCCCGGAGGAGGGCTACCACCTGACCGAGGATCTGGTGGACCACGCCATCGCCTACATCACCGACGTGCGGGCGGTCTCACCGGAGAAGCCCTTCCTCCTGTGGTACGCGCCGGGCGCGTGCCACGCCCCCCACCAGGCGCCGGCCGAGTACATCGACCGCTACCGCGGCCGCTTCGACCAGGGCTGGGACCAGTGGCGCCACGAGGTGTTCGAGCGTCAGGTGGCGTCCGGCCTCCTGCCCCCGGGGACCCGTCTGTCGGACCGGCCGCACTGGGTCGCCCCGTGGGACTCGCTGTCCGGAGACGAGCGCACCCTGTACGCCCGCATGATGGAGGTCTACGCCGGCTTCCTGGAGCACACCGACGCCCAGCTCGGCCGGCTCCTCGACTTCATCGAGACGCTGGGCGAGACCGACAACACGCTGGTGCTGGCTATGAGCGACAACGGAGCCAGCGCCGAAGGCGGCCCCCGGGGATCTTTCAACGAGATGTACTTCTTCAACTTCGAGCCCGAGCGGCTCGAGGAGAACCTCCAGCGCATGGACCTCCTCGGAGGACCCCGAGCCCACAACCACTACCCGTGGGGCTGGGCCTGGGCGGGCAACACCCCGCTCAAGCGCTGGAAGCGCGAGACCCACGAGGGCGGCGTCTGTGACCCGTTGATCGTCAACTGGCCGGCCCGCATCTCAGCGCGGGGCGAGACCCGCCACCAGTACGTGCACGCCGTCGACGTGTTGCCCACCGTCCTCGAGCTGATCGGACTGGACCGGCCCGATGAGATCAACGGCGTGCCCCAGCGACCGTTGGAGGGCGTCAGCTTCGCCGCCACCCTCGACGACCCCTCGGCCCCCAGCGCCCATGTGACCCAGTACTACGAAATGCTGGGGAGCCGGGCCCTGTACCACGACGGATGGAAGGCGGTCGTGTTCCATCCCATGGCCGGGCTGCCTTATGACGGCAGCGATCCCAACAAGCCCTTCGACGAGGACGACTGGGAGCTGTACCACGTGGCCGAGGACTTCTCCGAGACCCGCGACCTGGCCTCCGAGCAGCCGGCCAAGCTCGAGGAGATGATCGAGCTGTGGTGGTCGGAGGCGGAGAGGTTCAACGTCCTGCCGCTGACCAACCAGCCCGGCCGGGGCGGCGACCGCCGCTACCGCCGCGACCGCTACCAATACGGCCCCGGAATCGGCAGCCTGCCTGAGATCGTGGCTCCCAACCTGCGCAACCGGCCCTGGCGGATGCAGGCCGAGCTTCTCGTGGGTCCGGCCGGCGCCGACGGTGTCATCGCCGCCCACGGTGGCTCAGGCGGTGGTTATGCCATCTACGTGCGTGACGGCCGCCTGGTCTTCACCTACAACTTCCTCGGCACCACCGTCACCACGGTTACGGCGGAGGTGGCGCTTCCGCCCGGAGAGGTGACCGCCCGTATCGAGTTCGTCCCGACCGGCCCGTTCCAGGGTGACCTCGACCTCTATTACGGCGACGTTCCCGTCGGCCAGGGCCACCTTCCTCGCACCACCCTGTTCACCTACGGGATGCAGGGCTTCACCGTTGGCTACCAGCGGGGGTCGGGCGTCGTCGCCGGGCTCGAAGGCCGGTGCACGATGCCGGAGGGATCCCTCCGCCGGGTGGTCTTCGAGGCGCAAGGCCGTCGGGTCCAGAACCCTGAAGCGCAGGAGCGGGCCGGCCTGGCCATGCAGTAGGCGACTATGCGCATCTACCGGTTCGACGCCGAGGTGTCGGTGCCGATCGACCGGTTCGGCTCGCGGTTCCGCATCGGGCCGCTCACCGGTCCGGCCGAGGGCAGCGTCCACATGATCCACCTCCCGCCCGGGGGCCTGATCGGCCGGCATCCGACGGTGACCCGGCAGCTTTTCGCCGTGGTCGATGGCTCGGGCTGGGTGAGCGGTAACGACGGCGAGCGCCGACCAATCGCCACCGGCTACGCCGCCGTGTGGGAACCGGGCGAGGAGCACGACGCCGTTAGCGACGGTGGCCTCACTGCCGTGTGCGTCGAAGGCAGCTTCGACGTGTGGGCCGTCGCCGTCACCGCCGACATCGAAGTCGTCGAGTACGACCCGGCCTGGCCTGACTGGTTCGGCCAGCTCCACGATCACATCTGGCCGGCCGTCAGCGACGTTGCCGTGCGCATCGACCACGTGGGGTCGACGTCGGTGCCCGGACTGGCGGCCAAGCCGATAATCGACATGGACATCGTCGTGCGTTCCGACGACGAGGTCCGCCTCGTCATCGAACGCCTCGGCTCCCTGGGTTACCGCTGGCGGGGCGACCTCGGCGTGCCCGGCCGCCAGGCCTTCCTCCAGCTGGGCGAGACGACCCTGCCGGCCCACCACCTCTACCTGGTGGTGGAGGACAACAAGGCCCACCTCGATCACTGGCTGCTGCGTGACCTGCTCCGTCAGGACCCCGACGCCCGGGCCCGGTACGCCGATCTCAAACGCCGGAATGCCGAGCTGGCCGCGGGTGACATGGACGTGTACGTGGCGGCCAAGGCCCGGTTGGTCGCCGAGCTGCTGACCCGGGCCCGGGCCGAGCGGGGCCTGCCGCCGGCCGACTATTGGGAACCGGGCTGACCGGGGGTCAGGGCCCGGCTGGCCGCGCTTCCTCGTCCGTCTCGACGGCGGCTACGGCCCGACGCCGCAGGTAGCTGGCCGGCCGGAGCTGCAGTGGGCGCTCGCGGTGACGCTCCTCCTCGAGCTGCCGGCGCCGGGCGCTGAGCAGCTCGAAGTTTGTCACCACTCCCACGACTCGTCCCGGTCGGGCCACCACCGGTAGGGCCCCCAGCTGGTGCTGCGCCATGCGGTCGGCCACGTGCCGGAGGGTCTCGTCGGGGCTGGCGGTGACCACCTCGGTGTGCATCAGGTCGCCGACGGCGTCCTGGGTGGTCTCGGGGCGCAGCAGGTCCGACCAGCCGATCACGCCCAGCATGTCGCCGGAGTCGTCGAGCACCGGGTAGAGCCGCTGCCTCCGCACGACGGGGTCATTGGTCAGCACCTTGTGCAGCCCCTCGGCGGCGGTGTCCGGGCTGACCGTGTACAGGTCGGTCATCATCACGTCTCGGGCGAACAGCGCCTCGAGCGGGTCCACCGCGTATTCGCGCATGACGTGGAAGCCACGCCGGGCCACCTTCTCGGTGAGGATCGAGCGCTTCAACACCAAGGTGCTCACCAGGTGGGCCAGGGAGCAGGCGACCAGCAACGGCAGCAGCGAGCCGGTGTCGTGAGTCAGCTCGAAGGCGAAGATGACCGACGTGAACGGCGAGCGGGTGACTCCGGCCAACGTGCCCGCCATGCCCATCAGGGCCCAGGTGGCCGCCCCGCCGCCCGAGAAGGCGTGCCCCATCATCCCCCCGAGGGCGGCGCCCATCATGAGGAGGGGGGCCAGGATGCCGCCGCTGGTTCCTGAGCCGAGAGCGACCGACCAGATCACCAGCTTCACCAGCAGCACCGAAACGAGCCCGGCCATGGCGATGCGCCCGGCGAGCTCGGCGCCGATGGTGGCGTAACCGACCCCAAGGGCTCGAGGTTCGATGAGGCCGCCGAGGCCGACGACCAGGCCGCCGATCGCCGGCCACCAGGCCCAATGGATCGGCAAGCGCTTGAAGGCGTCCTCTGCTCCGTAGACGGCGGTGGTCAACACCCAGGCCAGCCCGGCGGCCGCCAGCCCGATGGCGGCGGCCTCGGCCACGCTGACCGCCGAGAAATCCCCGTGCGGGGGCACGGGGAACAGAGGAGCGGGCCGGATCAGCCCGTGGTGGGCGAAGAAGTCGCGGAAGGTGCTGGCCACCACCACCGAGACGGCGATCGGCACCATCGATCGCGGCTTCCATTCGAAGACCAGCAACTCGATGCCGAATATGGCCGCCGCCACCGGCGTGCCGAACACGGCGGCCATGCCGCCACAGGCGCCGGCGACGAGCAGGGCCCGGCGTTCGATGGCAGACAGCCGGAAGAACTGGGCGAGCACCGATCCCAGCGCCCCGCCGGTGAGGATGATCGGGCCCTCGGCGCCGAACGGGCCCCCCGAGCCGATACTGATGGCGCTGGATATCGGTTTGAGGACCGCCAGCCGGGGCTCCACCCGGCTGCCGCCGATCAGGATCGTCTCCATGGCCTCGGGAATCCCGTGGCCCCGGATGCGCTCGGATCCGTAGCGGGCCATCAGCCCGACGAGCAGCCCGCCCGTCACCGGCACCAGGATGCTCCATGCCCCGAGCCTTCCCAGCACCGGCGGCACCAGCCCGAATCCGACCCGTCCGTAGTAGGCGATCTGGGTGAAGAACCCGATCAGGTCCAACAGGCCGAGGGCGACGCCGGCGGCCAGCACCCCCACGACGATCGATAGCGGGATGATGCGGAAGACCTCGGTGGTGAGGGTGAAGTCGCCCAGCTGCAGCTCCACTCCACCGGGCCCCCGCTCGTCGGCGCCGCCGACGCTGTCGGCCGGCAGCCGGGCGTCGAGGGGCCGGCCTTCGCCGCCCTCCGGCCCGTCGGGTTCTGTGGTCTCCACGCTGGTCCCCCGCTCGGAAGGAAATATCGTAACGTGATATTTTAATGGCGGGCAGCGACGACCTCTCCGATCTCGACTACCGGCGGCTCTTGACCCTGCGCACCCGGCTGAGGGGCTTCATCCACTGGAGCGAAGCCCAGGCCAAGCAGGCAGGGCTCTCACCCGCCCAGCATCAGCTGCTGCTGGCCGTCCGCGGCCACGACCACCCGGCTGGCCCGACCATCGGCGAGCTGGCCGACTACCTCTACGTGCGCCATCACAGCGCCGTCGGACTGGTCCGGCGGTGCGACGCCACCGGGCTGGTGACCCGATTCCCCGATGATCTCGACGGCCGGGTGGTGAGGGTGAGGCTGACCGCCCGGGGGCACCAGGCGTTGCGCGACCTCTCCCGTCTCCACATGGAGGAGCTCCGTCGGCTGGCGTCACATCTTCAGCCCCTGCTGGCCGGTCTCGACGTGGGTCAGGCGGATCACGGCGGGTCGAAGCCAGCCGCCTGACCGCTCCCCCCCGCACCGTCCCCCTTCTTGCGCCCGCCGCTCGGTGCCACCATTGCCCCCGTGGACGCGGTGCGGGTGGACTCGTGGTTGTGGGCGGTGCGGATCTATCCGACCCGTTCGGCGGCGACCGACGCCTGCCGGGGAGGCCATGTCCGGGTGAACGGCGTGGCCGCCAAACCGGCCACCAGGGTCAGGACGGGCGACGAGGTGTCGGCCCGGGCCCACGGACGCCCCCGTGTCCTCGACGTCGTCAGCCTCATCGACAAGCGGGTGGGCGCCGCCGTGGCCGCCGAGTGCTTCGTGGACCGCAGCCCGCCCCCTTCCCCCCGCCAAGGCCCGGCCGATTTCGTCCGCGAGCCGTCGACGGGCCGTCCCACCAAGCGCGAGCGGCGGGCCCTGGACCGGCTGCGCGGCCGCGGAGGGCCCGGATAGGGGTTACGTTGCTCGGGTGAGAGCCCTTCTCTGCAAGGAGTTCGGTCCTCCCGAGTCGCTGGTCCTCGAAGAGGTGCCGGACCCGGCCCCCGCCGCCGGCCAGGTGCTCATCGCCGTGGAGGCGTGCGCCCTCAACTTCCCCGATGTCCTGGTCATCCAGGACAAGTACCAGTTCAAGCCCCAGCTGCCCTTCTCGCCGGGCGGCGAAGTGGCCGGCACGGTCGAGGCGGTCGGCGAGGGCGTGGCGGCCCCCTCGGTTGGCGACCGGGTCCTCGCCTCCACCGGCTGGGGCGGCCTGGCCGACAAGGTGGTGGCGGCCGCCGCCTCCACCGTGCCCGTCCCCGACGGCATGGACTTCGTCACCGCCTCGGCGTTCCTCTACGCCTATGGGACCTCCCAGCACGCCCTGGTGGATCGGGGCCACCTGAAGCCGGGCGAGACACTCCTCGTCCTCGGGGCCGCCGGGGGTGTGGGCCTGGCCGCGGTGGAGATCGGCCGCGTGCTCGGCGCCAGGGTCATCGCCGCCGCGTCCAGCGAGGAGAAGCTGGAGCTGTGCCGGCAGGCCGGGGCCGACAGCACCGTCAACTACGAGACCGAGGACCTACGGGCCCGGCTGAAGGAGCTCACCGACGGTCACGGGGTGGACGTCGTCTATGACCCGGTGGGCGGGCCCTACAGCGAGCCGGCGCTGCGCTCGTGCGCGTGGGAGGGGCGCTTTCTCGTCATCGGGTTTGCCGCGGGGGACATCCCCCGTATACCGCTGAACCTGCCGTTGCTGAAGGGCTGCGACATCGTCGGCGTCTTCTGGGGGGCCTTCGCCGGGCGCGAGCCCGACCGTCACCGGGCCAACATCGAGGAGCTGATGGGCTGGTGGCGCGAGGGACGCATCCGGCCCCGGGTCACCGCCACCTACCCCCTGGAACGGGCCGCCGAGGCCCTGAGCGAGTTAGCCGAACGGCGTGCTTTGGGGAAGATCGTGGTCGTGCCGGCAAAAGACGCCCGAGATGAGTGACATCCGCACGAGCGGCCGGACGGTCGACGTGGCCCGCTACCTCCAGGTGCGGGCCCACACCGAGCGGCTGGCCGAGCCACTGTCGGCCGAGGACCAGACGATCCAGTCCATGCCGGACGCCAGCCCGACCAAGTGGCACCGGGCCCACACCTCGTGGTTCTTCGAGACCTTCGTGCTGGGGCCGTTCGACCCCGGGTACCAGGTCTTCGACAGCAGCTTCGCCTACCTCTTCAACTCCTATTACGAGGCCGTCGGACCCCGTCACCCCCGCCCGCAGCGAGGGCTGATCACCCGACCGGGGGCGGAGGAGATCTCGCGCTACCGCCGACACGTGGACGACGCCATGGGCCGCTTCATCGAAGGGGCGGCTGTTTCCGCCAATGAGCTGGTCGAACTGGGCCTCCACCACGAACAACAACACCAAGAGCTGGTGCTCATGGATGTGAAGCACGCTCTGTCTATGAACCCGTTGGCGCCGGTGTACCGGGCCGACGGACCTGAGCCGAGCGGTCCGTGCCGGCCAGGATTCATCTCCCATGACGGGGGGATCGTCGAGGTCGGGCATCCAGGCGACAGCTTCTGCTTCGACAACGAGACGCCCGTGCACCAGGTCATGCTGCGGCCCTTCGCCCTCGCCGCCGGCTTGGTCACCAACGGCCAGTGGATGGAATTCATGGCCGACGGCGGCTACCACCGCCCGGAGCTGTGGCTGTCCGACGGGTGGGCGACGGCCCGGACCAACGAGTGGGAGTCGCCGCTCTACTGGTCGCGCATCGACGGCGAGTGGTGGCAGTTCAGCCTGGCCGGCCTACGACGGGTGGATGCCGAGGCGCCGGTCTGCCATGTCAGCCTGTTCGAGGCCGACGCCTTCGCCCACTGGGCGGGCGCCCGCCTGCCGACCGAGTTCGAGTGGGAGGCGGTCGCCGCCGGTACGCCGGGGTCACTCGGACAGGTTTGGCAGTGGACCTCGAGCGCCTACGCGCCCTACCCCGGCTTCCGTCCCAACCCCGGGGCAGTGGGCGAGTACAACGGCAAGTTCATGGTCAACCAGTACGTGCTGCGGGGGGGTAGCTGCGCCACCCCGGCGGGCCATGCCCGGGCGACCTACCGCAACTTCTTCCCCGCCGCCAGCCGGTGGATGTTCGCCGGCCTGCGGCTGGCCCACAACGGCTGAGGCACGGATGTCCATGCGGGTTACGACCGTGCAGCGGCTGTGGACCGACGCCGAGATGGCGGCCACCCTCGAGAACGATGCGCGACGGGGACTCACCGCCACGCCGAAGGACCTGCCCCCCAAGTGGTTCTACGACCAGAGGGGGTCGGAGCTCTTCGACGCCATCACCGAGCTGCCCGAGTACTACCCGACCCGGCGCGAGCGGTGGATTCTGTCCGAGCGGGCCGGCGAGATCGCCGACCTGGCTGGCGCCGAGTCTCTGGTCGAGCTCGGGTCGGGATCGGCCACCAAGACCCGGATCCTGCTCGACGCTCTCACCAGCGGCGGCCGACTGCACAGCTACCTGCCGTTCGACGTGTGCGAAGAGGCGCTCGCCTCCTCGGGCGAGGAGATCGCCCAGCGCTACCCCGGCGTCTCCGTGCGCGGTGTGGTGGGCGACTTCGAGCGCCACCTGCACCTGATCCCACGTCTCGGCCGGCAGTTGGTGGCGTTTCTCGGGGGCACCATCGGCAACCTGATGCCCGAGCAGCGCCTGGCGTTCCTGCGCAAGGTGCGGGCGGGCATGACCCTCGAGGACCATCTCCTCGTGGGCGCTGACCTTGTCAAGGACCCGGTGAGGCTGGTCTCCGCCTACGACGACCCGGCCGGGGTGACCGCCGAGTTCAACCGCAACGTTCTGCGGGTCCTCAACCGCCAGCTGGACGCCGACTTCGATCCCGATGGCTACGAGCACGTGGCCGTGTGGGACCCCGACGCCGAGTGGATCGAGATGCGGCTGCGGGCCCGTCGCCCCCACCGGGTCCGCCTCCACCGCTTGGACCTCGCCGTGGCCTTTGAGGGCGGGGAGGAGATGCGCACCGAGGTGAGCGCCAAGTTCCGTCCCGACGGCCTAGCCGCCGAGCTGTCGGCGGCCGGCTTTCGCCGGGTCCGCTACTGGACGGACCCGGACGGCGACTTCTCGCTCAGCCTGGCCGTAGCCTGCTGAGCTCAGCGTTCGAGCACCGCCGCCAGTCGCTCCAGGGTTCCGGTCATGGTCTGGCGGTTCCGCTCGGTGCGGTCGTCGACGCCGGAGATCTCCTTGGCCGTGTCCATGGCCCAGTCGGGGAGGAGGTTCTCGCTCCACTCGGTGACCCGGCACCCCGCCTCCGTCGGCTCGATGCGGTATCCCCAGGTCGAGAAGTGGAAGTCGTTCAGGGAGCACTCGAAGGCGAAGGCCCGCCCCGGATCGGCCTCGATCACCTTGCCCTGGGTGGTCCACTCCTTGTCACCGTTGCGGTTGTGCCCGTCGAAGGTGGCGCCGACCACCGGACCGTCGAAACCTTCGTGCCACTGGCAGGCGTAGCACTCCTCGGACCACTCACCCATGCGGGTGACGTCGGAGATGGCGGCGTACACCACCTCCGGTGAGGCGGAGACGTCGCGGGAGACTTCCAGCCGGTCAGCCATGGGGTCAGTTCAGCACACCGGCGACGGCGTCGACGAGCCGTCTCCCTTCGACCCGGGGTCGCCGGTCCTCAGAGGATTACCGAGGCCTCCTTGAGCGAGATGATCTCGTCCCAGTCGTAGCCCAGCTCGAGCAGCACAGCCTCGGTGTGCTGGCCGACCTCGGGGCTCGGGCCGCCCGGCCCCGCCGGCGTCACCGAGAAGTCGACCGGGGTGGCCAGGACGGTGGCCCTCCCGTCGGCCATCTCCGCCTCCACCAGCGCGCCGGACGCCGCCACCTGCGGGTCGTCGAGCACCTCGGCCGTCGTGCGCACCGGCGCCCACCACACGTCGAGGTTGTCGAACCGCTCGGCCCACACGGCGAGCGGCTCGGCGACGAAGATGGTGTCGAGGGCGGCGATCAGCTCGGCGGCGTTGGCCGCCCGCAGGGCGAGGGTGGAGTAACGCTCGTCTTCGATCCATTCGGGACGGTCGATGGCCACGGCGAACGCCGGCCAGTGCCGGTCGCCCTCGAGGCCGAGGAGCCAGAACCAGTGCCCGTCGGCGGTGAGGTAGCAGTTGAACAGGGGATTGCGCGCCGACGCCCGAGACAGCCCGATGGGCAGGGGCCGACCCGTCCGCAGGGCATGGGAGGTGTCCCAGCCGAGGACGTAGAGGCCGGTGCGCAGCAGGGAGGTGCTCACCCGCTGGCCGCGGCCGGTCCGCTCGCGCTCGAACAAGGCGGCGGCGATCCCCCCGGCAATGGTGGCCCCGGTGACGTGGTCGCCCATGCCGCCCCGCTGGGCCGGAGGCGGGCTGGCGGGCTGGGTGAGGGCGGCGGCGATACCGGAACGAGACCAGAAGCCACCGAAGTCGTAGCTGGCCCGGTCGCGGTCGGGCCCTTCGGTGCCGTAACCGGTGACGGAGGCGTAGATGAGACGGGGGTGGTCGGCGGCGACGCTGGCGTAGTCGAGCCCCCACCCCTCGAGGGCGCGGGGGCGCATGTTGGTGAGGAACACGTCGGCGCCGGCCAAGAGGCGACCGACGACCTCGCGCCCTTCGGGCGTGTCGAGCCGGAGAGCCACGCACCGCTTGCCCCGGTTGTCGAACTCGAAGGGGGCGTTCAGCGCCTGTTCCCCTGGCGCCCCGGTGTAGACCCAGCGGTAAGGGTCGCCCGTGGGGGCCTCGATCTTCACCACGTCGGCGCCCCAGTCGGCGAGGATGGCCCCGGCCGACGGGCCTGCCACCCACACGCCGACCTCCACCACTCGGATCCCCCGCATGGGGCCGGACCGCTCCTCGGTCACTGCACCGCTTGGGGGGGACCGGCGAGGGAGGTCCGCTCGAAGGAGGCAATGATCTCCTTGGTCGTCGCCGGGTCGAGGGGGTCGGCCCCCTCCGGGACGTAGCGGTAGAGGCTGACGGTGTCGCCGTTGTCGTCGTAGTCGTCGGCGTCAACGTCCACGTGACTACCGTCGTCGACGAACTCCAGACGGAACCGGGGCACCGGCCAACAGTAGGTCGCCCGGCACCGGGGGCCCCGCCCAGAATGGGACATGCCGACGACGCCAGACGCCGTTCATTTTCGCCGCGCCGGCCCCGCCGACATCGCCGCCGTCGTCGACCTGGTCGAGGAGGCCTTCCGTGGCCACGCGAGCCGGGCGGGATGGACGACGGAGGCCGATCTTCTCGACGGCCAGCGCACGGACGTACGCCAGGTCGGCGCGCTGATCGGCGACGAGCGCCTCCTCCTGGCCGAGGTCGGGGCGGAGCTGCTGGGCTGTTGTCAGCTGGGGCCGGAGGGACCGACCGCCGCCCACCTGGGAATGTTGTCGGTCCGGCCGGGCCGGCAGGGGGCGGGGGTGGGTAGGGCCCTGGTCGCCGAGGCACAGCGGGCGGCCAGGTCGTGGTTCGGTGCCGACGAGATCCGGGTCCTGGTCATCGCCCAGCGAATCGAGCTGATCCGGTGGTACGAGAAGCTCGGCTTCCGCCTGACCGGCGCGGCCGCCCCCTTCCCTTACGGGGACACCCGCTACGGGTTGCCCCGCCGCCCCGACCTGCACTTCGTCGAGATGGTCAGGCGCAGTGGACCTCAGCCGGCCGCCAGGCCCACCGGGCAGGACACCCCCGTCCCCCCCAGCCCGCAGTAGCCGTTCGGGTTGGCCTCGAGGTACTGCTGGTGGTACGGCTCGGCGTAATAGAAGGGGCCGGAGGGGGCGATCTCGGTCGTGATCGGCCCGTAACCGGCGGCGCCGAGAGCCTTCTCGAAGGCGACCTTGGACGTCTGCGCCTCGCCGCCCTGGGCTTCGGTCGTGGTCAGGATGCAGGAGCGGTACTGCGTGCCAATGTCGTTGCCCTGCCGCATCCCCTGGGTGGGGTCGTGGCTCTCCCAGAAGACCTTGAGCAGCTCCTGATAGGAGATGACCTTCGGATCGAACACGACCAGCACCACCTCGGCGTGCCCGGTGAGCCCGGTGCACACCTCTTCGTAGGTCGGGTTCGGCGTGTGGCCGCCGGCGTAGCCGACCGCGGTCGTGTGGACGCCATCGAGCACCCAGAACTTCCGTTCGGCCCCCCAGAAGCAGCCCAGGCCGAAGATGGCCCGCTCGAGACCCTCGGGCCACGGGCCTGCGAGCGGCGTGCCGAGCACGAGGTGCCGGTCGGGGAGAGGCATCTCCTGGGAGCGGCCCGGCAAGGCCTCCTCGGCGCTCGGCATCCTGGTCTTGTGCCTGCCGAACATGTCGGACCTCCCGTGGTCGGTCACGACGAACCTACCCCACCATGTCGCCCCCGACCGGTCGGGGACAGCTCAGGCGAACGTGTAGCGGTCGGCGGGGTTGACGGCGCTGGTCCCTCCGGGGCCGGCGACGACTACGTCCACTTGGCCGGCGGGGTGGGCCGGAGCGACCACCCGTAGTTGGGTCGGCGAGACGAACTGGACGGAGCGGGCCGGCGTGGCCCCGAAGCGGACCTGGTCCCCGGGCTGAAAGCCGCTGCCGGTGATCGTCACCGGATTGCCACCGGCGGCGAGACCGAACTGGGGGCTGACCCCCGAGACCACCGGGCGGGGCGGGGTGGGCGGCGCTGCCGAGGGGCTGGCCACCGCCCCCTGGACCGACGGACCCCCGGCGGCCCCGCCCCCGGCCCCGCTGGCCGGTGCTGAAGTCGGGGGGGCCTGAGCGAGCGGGTTGCCGACAGAACCGGCGCCGGCCCCCGCCACCAGCCCCCCGTTGCCTCCGGCCCCGCCGGCGGCGAAACCGCTCCCACCGGCGCCTGGCGCCCGGCCCGCCGGCGCGCTGGCCACGCCGCGGGGGACGTCACTGGCGCCCCCGTGGACCACAACGCTGATCGTGGCCGCCACCAGGACGGCGGCCGCGGCCCCCGCCAGCCAAGCCAGAGGGCGCCGGCGAGCGCCGAGGCGGCGTTCGAGTCGCCCCCGGACCTCGTCCGGCAGGGCCCGGGGATCGTCGGCCCCGGCGAGAAGGGCCGCCACCGGGTCGGTCAGGGTGGCGCCCAGGTCGTCGGCCAGGCCGGCGGGCAGGGGTCGGGCCTGTTCCTCCCGTCCGGCGGCGGCGAGGATGGCTTCCTCCAGACGGGTGCGGAGACCCTCGGGCAGCGGGCGAGGACGGTCGAGGCCGTCGGCCCAGTCTGCGTCCTCAGGCATCGTGGTCTCCGAGCTCTCGTCGCAGACCCTCCCGGGCCCGCTGCAGCAGCGACTGCACCTGCACCCGGGTACGACCCAGCTCGGATGCGATGGCCTCGACCGATGCGCCGTCGAGATACTTGAGCACCAGCACCTGGCGGTGCTGGGAGGGCAGGCGGCCGAGGGCCCGCACGACCCGATCCTTCCGTTCCAGCTCGGCGCCGAGGTCGGCCTCGTCCTCGTCGCGTACGAGGCGCAGGCCCTGCCGGGCCGCTTCCGCCCTGCGCTCCCGTTCGTAATGGCGGGCGAGGCGGCGCCTGGCTATGGCGCACATCCATGTCGACAGCGCCGCCTCCCCCCGGTAGCCGGCAGCGGAGCGGACCGCTTCGAGCAGCGTCTCCTGCAGGAGGTCCTCGGCCACCGACTGGTTCCCGCCCACCCGGGCGAACACGAATCCGTAGACGACGGGAGCCACCTCGTCGAGCAGGACGCGCACGGCGGCCGGCTCACCCGCCGCCACCGCGGCGAGGAGCGTCGCGTCGTCGCGTCGCTGACCTAGGTGTTCAGGGTCCATTCGATCCGACAAGTGGGTGGCCCGGTGGCGCGGAAATCAACCGGGGACGAATCAACCGGACAGGCGGGGGTTGGCGACCGAGCAGACGGTGCACTGACCGATGGGCCCCTGGCGGTCGTAGAGGTTGCACCAGCCCACCGCCGTTCCGCCGTCGGCCACATGGCCTGAAACCTCGAGGCCCACCCACTCGTCGCCGGGCGGCCGGGCGAGATACACAGACAGGTCGGCGTTGATGAAGGCCAGGCCGTGCTCCCCGGAGTTCGACAGCGGGTTGGCCAGATCGGCGGCGGCGCTGACCCGGACGAACGGGCTCGGCTCCTCGTCCTCCACCAGAGCCCGGACCTCGCGGGCCCACAGGCGTTTCTGGGCGAAAGCCCAGAAACCGCCGGGCGTCATGGGGCGCAGGTCCATCGGAAACCGCCTGCCGGGTTCGTCGGGGGGAGGGGCAACCACCTCCGGCGGGGGCGCCGACCAGGTCGGAGGGGCCCAAACCCGTCCCGTTGGTGGCTCGGACCGACGCAGCAGGACGGCCGATGCCCGGGCCACCTCGACCTCGCTGATGGTCAGGATGACCTCGGCCACCCTGACCCGGCCCCCGGCCCGCACCAGCCGCGACGCCACTCCGACCGGAGCCATAGGCGGGGACCGGAACAGGTCCACCGTCAACCGGGCCGGGGTGAACCCCTCCTCGGAGTGATCCAACTCGACCGCCCGGGCGGCCAGGCCGGCCAGGAGACGGCCATGCAGCATGTCCGTCGACCACGGGCTGTGCGCCTCAGGTGCCGGCGCCAAACCCTGGCGGGTGGGCCGGAAGAACGCCCCGGTTAGCTCCATGGGCGCCGAATGGTATGGGGGACCGAGTCGGGACGCCCCGGTGGGCGCCGCCGATGCCCTAGTCCACCGTGGCCCGATGCCCGGGGGCGGCGAGCGAGACCGGTCGCACCTCCTCGGGTCCGAAGGTGCCGGGCAGCACCTCCCCGCCGGCGGTCCTGGCCACCCGCAGGCGCCCGTCCGAGAACGAGGCGACCAGGTAGCCGCCGACCCAGCGGCCATCGAAGCGGGTCCGCACCTCGACCGCCGTCCCGACGCTCAGCTCCACGGCCGCCACCCCCTCCATCCCCACGAACTGCCCTCAAAGCGACGGTAACGGTCGTTGGTGACGGCTCGGAGTCGGGGGGGCTTCGGGCAAGTGAACTTTCTGCCGATGTAGGACCGTGGCTCACGTCAGGCGGCTCCGGGTCCCGCGGGCACCGGTCTGCGCGGCCGCCTTTATCGGCGTGCTGATCGCCGGGGGCGGCACAGCCGCCGACGCCCTGGCCGGCCCGAGTCCCGCTCCGACGATCTCGGTGGATCCGGTGTCCACCACCGTCCCCCCGCTCCCCGTCCCGCCGCCTCTGACTCCGCCGGTGGACCAGGCTCTCACCAGCACCGGGCTTCCCGCGCCCTCGGGCCTCGTCCCGTCGGTGCCCTCGGTGCCCACGCTTCCGGTGGCCGCACCCCGACCGGCCGCCCCCTCCTCTTCGGCCAGCCCGGCGGCGTCGCCTGGGTCGACCGGGGCAGGGGTCTCCTCGGGGGGACCGACTGCGCCGGCGTCGACCTGCCCACCCTCGGCCTGCAGGGCGTCCCAGGCCGGGTCGCCCGCCGGCCCCCGCAGCACCGTGGCGACGGAGCTACCGGCCGCCAAGGCCAGCGTCGCTCGCCGGACGCTCCGTTACGCCGCCCGGGCCAGCTTCCCCCTGGCCGTCCTGCTCCTCGGCCTGGCCTACCTGCTGGTGCAGGGGAGGATCGACCGACGCGACCCGAAGCTGGCGACGGCGGCGGTCAGGTCCGACCGCTGGTTGGCCTTCGAGGGAACCGGTGTCGTGGCCGCCGGTCGGCCCGACGGCGCCGGGCTCGTGTCCCTGGATGAGCGGCTGAGGTCGATGCAGCTCGCCCGGGCGGCCCTGGCCGGCCTGGCCCTCGCCCTGGCCGCCGTGTTCCGCACCGGTGTCGACCATCCCTCGTTGCCCCGGCTCCTGGCCGCGGGAGTGGCCTACTGCCTGGTGGCGGTCTCGGCCGGCCTGGTGTGGAGGGCCACCCGCCGGCGCTCGTTGATCATCCTGGGAGGGTTGTTCACCCTCGACGGCGTCTTCCTCGTCTGGGTGACCCTCATCACCGGAGGAGTCACCAGCCCACTGCAGTACCTGGTGCCGCTGTACGTCGCCACCGTCGCTCTCGTCGCGTCCTACCGAACTGGCGTCCGGGTGGCCGTCTGGAACTCCCTGCTGGCCGTCGGGGCCTACTACGGCGCGGCGGCCGGGCTGCTCCCCGGCGGTCGGCCGGCCCCCGGCTCGTTCGACCACCTCGTCGCCTTCGTGGTCGTGGTGTGGGTGACGGCCGTGGTGACGGCGACCTTCTCGGCCATGAACGAGCGTGAGCTGCGTCGCCGCCGCTTCCACCTCGAGGTGCTCCACACATTGGCCGTGGCTCTCGAGCAGGCCCCCACGGGCGAACGGGTGGCCGGGGCGGCCCTCGACGCCGCCGTGGACGGGTTGGGCTTCCGCCGCGGGGTGGTCGTGGCCTCTGTCGGCGGCCGTCACGAGGTGCTGGCCGCCCGGGGGGCGGCTTCCACCCAGGCGGAGGCCGAGCCCGACGACCTGCTCCAGCGGGCCCGCCTGGCCCGGAGCGCGCTTCTCGTCGAGCAGGTCGACCCCGAAGCCAATCCCTGGCTGCAACGGGTGCTGCCGGGCGCCTCGGGTGTCGTGGTCGTGCCGTTGGCGACCGACACCCCCGAAGAGGCGGCGGTGGCCGGAGCCCTGGTGGTCGAGCATGGGGGACCCCGGGTCGACCGCAGCGTGCTGTCCACCCTCGAGCAGGTCGGCGCCCACGCCGCCCTGGCCATCGGCAACCGCTTGCTGCTGGATCGGGTCCGGGCCCTGGCCTCCACCGACGGTCTCACCGGACTGGCCAACCGGCGCAGCTTCGACGCCGGGTTCGACCGCGAAGTGGCCCGCGCCGCCCGGACGGGGGCGGCCCTCAGTCTCGTCATGGTCGACATCGACCACTTCAAGCGGCTCAACGACGGCTACGGCCACGCCTTCGGCGACGAGGTCCTGCGCCGGGTCGCCGAGGCGATCCGCTCGGCCGTGCGCCCCTACGACCTGGTTGCCCGCTACGGCGGCGAGGAGATCGCCGTCGTCCTCGCGGGGTGCGGGCCCCGTCGGGCGGCCCGGACGGCCGAGCGCATCCGCGCCGCGGTGGCCGCCCTCGACCTGGTCACACCGCTGACGGTCAGCGCCGGCGTGGCGTCACTGCTCCCGCTCGAGGCGCCCGACGACATGCTCCGCCGGGCCGACGCCGCCCTGTACCGGTCCAAGGGGGCGGGGCGCGACCGGGTCACGGTGGACGACGGGACGAGGGTGGTGGTGCGCCTCGACCGGGCCCGGGGACCCAGGCGCTCGGGCACGACGGCGGCCCGCCGGGCGGCGGGAGTCCGGGCGTAGGGTGTCGGGCCGCCGCGCCGGCCTGACACGAGGAGCGAAGCCCGCCCATGAGCGACCTGTTCTCTATCGCCGGAAAGACAGCCGTGGTGACCGGCGGCTCGCGGGGCATCGGGCGGATGATCGCCGCCGGGTACGTGGAGGCGGGGGCGAAGGTCTACATCTCCTCCCGCAAGGCCGAGGTGTGCGACGAGGTGGCCGCCGAGCTCTCCAAGATCGGTGAGTGCGTGTCGTTGCCCGCCGACCTTTCGACCGAGAGCGGTTGTCGTCAGCTGGCCGAGTCCGTGTCCGAGCGCGAGAGCAGCCTCGACATCCTCGTCAACAACGCCGGGGCCACGTGGGGCGCACCGCTCGAATCGTTCGACGAGGCGGCGTGGGACCGAGTCCTCGATCTCAACGTCAAGGGCGTGTTCTTCCTCACCAAGTTCCTTCTGCCGCTGCTGCAGGCGTCGGGCAGCGCCGAGGAGCCGGCGCGGGTGATCAACGTCGGGTCGATCGACGGGATCCAAGTTCCGGCGCTCGAGACCTACTCGTACTCCTCGTCCAAGGCCGCCGTGCACCAGCTGACCCGCCACCTGGCCAAGCGTCTGGCACCGGCGATAACCGTCAACGCCATCGCGCCGGGTCCTTTCGAGTCGAAGATGATGGCCGCCACCCTCGAAGCGTTCGGCGAGCAGATCGCCGCCGGCGCCCCGCTCAAGCGGATCGGTCGCCCCGACGACATGGCCGGCACCGCCATCTTCCTCGCCTCGCGGGCGGGGGCGTACCTCACGGGCGCGGTGATACCCGTCGACGGTGGGATCGCCACCGTCGGCTGATCACCACGACGTCGGCGGCCGCCTAGGTCACCTTCAGCAGGTCGATGACGAACACCAGGGTCTCATTGGGCCCGACCGCCGATCCGGCGCCCTGGGCGCCGTAGCCGAGTGACGGCGGGATCACCACCTCGCGTCGACCACAGACCTTCATGCCGGTAATGCCCTGAGCGAAGCCGGCGATCACCCCGCTGAGGGGAAAGTCGACGGGCTGGCCCCGCGACCACGACGAGTCGAACACCTTTCCATCGGCGTAGTTCACCCCGACGTATTGCACCCTCACGGTGCTTCCGGCTCCCGCGGTCGGCCCCGTGCCCTTGACCAGGTCGACGGTCACGAGGTGCGTCGGCGGGGGAGGAGTCCCCGCCGACGGCACCGGCGCTTTCTTCAGGTCGGTGGCGTTGGCCACGGGTGGGGCACCGGTGGTGGCCGTCGTGGTGGCCGGGGACGCCGGAGAAGAGCAGGAAGCGGGGGCCTCCGTGGAAGCCTTCGGCTGCGAGCTGCCGCACGCGGTGAGAGCCAGCGCGGCCGCGCAGACGACTGCGGACAGGCGGAGGACGGGCGACATGGCCGGTCACGCTACCGAGCCGCTAATTCGCTTGCCCGGGTGCAGGCCTCGACCTAGAACTGCGGTCGATGGTGAAGCGAGCCGGATACCAGCCGAGGGGGATGCAGTGCTTCCCCGGCGCGTCCCCGCTCGTAGGGACCATCGATGACAACGCCCATCTCCCCGAGGAGGCGCCCTGAGCGACAACGCGTCAGGACGAGTCGCCGTAGGGGAGCCGCCTCATCGAGAGGCGGCTCTTCGTTTGTCGCGGCGCTTGTCCCAAAACGGAGGGGACCAACGTCGAGCCAGCCGAGGAGCGGCTGCAACCGCTGCGGTACGCCGCCGAGTGGCATCGGATCCACGGCACCGTTAGGGAAGGGAGGGGGCCAGCCACCCCCGAGGCGGATCGGGTGACCGGTCCGGTGTAGGTGCGCTCGACGTCGGCCCCCAGCTTCCCAGGGCGCCCGATAACCGCCGCCGGCGGCTGGGTGTTCCCACCTCCCGCGGCCCCTGGTACGATCACCGGGTCCGCTTTGCAAGCACGGGGGCGGGCATCTTGCAGGCAGCCGAACGGTTCTCCCGCAGGAGCTAAGACGTGCGTGGAGAAAGGGGGCCGGTAATGGCTACCGGCACTGTCAAGTGGTTCAACGCCGAGAAGGGCTTCGGTTTCATCAGCCCCGACGACGGCGGTGAGGACGTCTTCGTCCACTTCTCGGCGATCAACGCCGCCGGCTATCGCTCCCTCGACGAGGGTCAGAAGGTCTCCTACGAGACCAAGCGGGGCCCCAAGGGCCTTCAGGCCGACGGCGTAACGCCAGTCTGAGCAAGAAGAGGCGCCCGTAGAGGGCGCCTCTTCACAGCTTCAGCCACAACCCTTGCGCAGAGCTCTAGTCGAACGCGCCATGACGGCCGGCGCCGCTGGCGAAACGGGTGGCTCCCTCGGCTGTCTCGCCGCTGCGGATGGTCTCCATCCCCAGGTGGTACTCGGTGGCCAGGGCGTCCTCTAGGGACTGGCCCCACTGGCGGTAGGAGGACAGTCGGTCGCCCCGGAGGCAGCGTTGGGGAAAGGACGCCAGGCTGTGGGCCAGTTCCACCGCCGCGTCCAGGGCCCGGCCCGGCTCCACCAGCCGGTTGGCCAGGCCCATGCGGACCGCCTCCTCTCCGCTCACCCCTCGCCCGGTCAAGATCAGGTCGAGGGCGTGGCTGTGGCCGATGAGCCGCGGGAGCCGGACGGTGCCCCCGTCGACCAGAGGGACACCCCAGCGCCGGCAGTAGACCCCGAACACCGCGTCGCGGGCGGCCACCCTCAGGTCGCACCACAGGGCCAGCTCGAGTCCGCCGGCCACGGCGTGGCCCTCCACCGCGGCGACCACCGGCTTGCCGAGCAGCATGCGGGTGGGGCCCATGGGACCGTCGCCGTCGGCGTCCACCCGGTTGCCCCGCCCGCTGCTCAGCGCCTTCAGATCAGCGCCGGCGCAGAAGGTGCCCCCGGCCCCGGTCAGCACGGCTACGGACGAGTCGTCGTCGGCGTCGAACGATCGGAAGGCGGCGGCCAGCGCCTCGGCCGTGGGTTGGTCCACGGCGTTGCGGACCTCGGGCCGGTCGATGGTCACCACCGTCACCGGCCCGAGCCGCTCGCGGCGAACGGTCATCCCACCAGGGCCGACAGGTCGGCGAGCACCTCGCCCGGGTGGGCGTTGACGTCGCTGACCTCGTAGACCTTGGCCACCTTTCCCTCCGGGTCGATCAGGAAGGTGACCCGGCGGGCGAAGTCCGGCCACTGCTCGTCGGGGGACTTCTTGGCCCCGTAGGCCTCCCCGACCTTGCGGTCGACGTCGGACAAAAGGCGGAAGGGGAACTTCTGCTCCTCTACGAAAGCCCGGTTCTCCTCCGGGGTGTCGAAGGACACCCCGAGCACCTCGGCGTTCAGGGCCTTGAACTCCGGGGCTCGATCACGGAGCCCCTGTCCCTCGATAGTTCAGCCGGGGGTCGATGCTTTGGGGTACCACCACATCACCACCCACCGCCCGGCGAGATCCTCGAGGGACACGGTTGATCCCGTGTGGTCGGGCAGCGAGAACGGCGGGGCCGGTTCGCCGGTATTGATCATCAGCCACCTCCTTGGCGTCTGACAACGATTCTACGAGCCCCTCGGTCCGGGTGTTATGACCGATTTCGCCAGCAATCTGGGCATTTTCGGTATCCATGATTCGCCATGGTCATCGGGCCCGGCAATACACTGAGGGTGGGCAGCGAACCCCTCACCGCTGCCGAGGGGGTGGTGGCCATGGAAGCCATGGAAGAGAGCACAACCAACTGGGTGACATGCCCGCTCTGCGGTGAACGGGCGTTCTCGCTGTCGCTGAGCCGGGCCGACCTGCTCAGGCGGCATCAGGAGACGGCGTGCCCGCACTCGCCCGAGGCGAACTCGTTCATCGACCTGCGCGAGGACGAGGCGACGGTCGTGGTGCTCGACGCGGCGGAGACCGCGGTCTCCGCTCAGTGACCCGGAGGGGACTGGTCCCCTCCGTTCCTCATCAGCCAGGGCCGCAGCACGACGACCGTGCCCGCCGGTGAGTCCGGGTCGAGCTTGAGCTCCACGGGCTGAGGCGGGCCGGGAGGCTCGCCCGGTGCATCCATGACGATCGCCGGCTGGTCGTGCGGCCCCCCCAGCGCCTCCCGCAGCCCCAGGGCGATGCCGGTCAGGACGGCGCCCGCCGCCGAGCGCTGGCGCCACCGTTCGACCGCTGGGGGCAAGGCGTTCGCCACCCGGCCGTCCAGCCGGTCGAGGCCTGTCTCGTGGTCGAGCTCGGCCCAATCCTCGGGGCCGGGGGGCTCGTCCACAGCACCACGATACCGGCGCACGCCCGCCGCTCCCACGCCCCTGCCATAGGCGTACCCTATCGACCGGTGCAACTCCATCAGTTGGCCTACTTCGTGGCGGTGGCCGAGGAGCGACACTTCACCCGGGCCGCCGCCCGCCTCCACGTGGCCCAGCCCTCGGTCAGCGCCCAGATCCGCAAGCTCGAAACCGAGCTCGGAACGGCGCTGTTCCACCGGGGGCCAGGGGAGGTCAGCGTCACCCAGGCCGGCGAGGTTCTCCTGCCGCTGGCCCGCCAGGTGCTGGCCGACGTCGAAGAGGCGATCGGACGGGTCCGGGAGGTGGGAGAGCTGCGCCGGGGTCGACTGGCGGTCGGCGCCACGCCCAGCCTCTCTTCGACCTTGTTGCCGGCCGCCCTGGTCCGCTACCACCACGCTCACCCCGGGGTGACGGTCCAGGTGGTCGAAGACGGCTCCCGTCGACTGGTTGCCGGGCTCCAGGCCGGAGAGATCGAGGTGGCCCTCGTCATCCTGCCGGTGCGGGCCGAGCAGCTGGCGACCGTGCCCCTCGCCACCGTGCCTCTCGCCGAGGAGGAGCTGGTGCTCGTCGTACCGCCCGGCCATCGCCTCGCCGCCACCCGGTCCTCGTTGTCGGTGGAGGACCTGCGTGACGTTGCCCTGGTCATGTTCCGCGACGGCTACGACCTGCGGGCGGCGACGGTGGCGGCCTGTCGCAGCCACGGCTTCGAGCCGAGCTTCGTGGCCGAGGGCGGTGAGATGGACGGCGTCCTCTCCCTCGTCGAGGCGGGCCTCGGCGCCGCCGTGGTGCCGAGCATCGTGGTGGCCGAGCACCCCCGCCTGTGCGGGGTCCGCTTCCGGCCCGCCGAGCTGCGCCGCACCATCGGCCTCGCCTACCGGGGCGGGGTGTCGCCGTCCCGGGCGGCCGAGGCCTTCGCCGCCGAGGTGTCGGGCCTCCTCGGCGGTGATGGCTGGCCGGGCCCGGTGCCGGCGGGCCTGCGCATCCTCTAGGCGAGGGCGGCCACCGTCTCGACCAGGCGCTCCACGTCCTCCTCGTCGTTGAACCCGTGCGGGGAGATCCGTACGCCGCCGCCCCGGGGGGCGCCGACCACACCCCGTTGGCGGAGGGCGGACACCACCTCGTCGGCGCCCCGCCCGGCCACGGTGAAGGTGACGATGCCGGAGCGCCCGGGCCCCGCCCGTTCGCTCACCACCTGCGCTCCGACCTCGCTGAGCCGGGTGACGGCCCGGTCGCAGACCCCCTGCACGTGCTCCCAGACCCGCTCGGGACCGGCCGCCAGCACCAGGTCCAGCGCCGCCCCCAGCCCGTGGATCAGAGCCAGGTTCACCGAGCCGCCTTCGTAGCGGCGGGCCGAGCCGTCCCACTCCAGCCGGGCGTGGTCGAAGTTGTGTCGGTCGGCGACTGACGCCCATCCCGGCTCGGAGGGCCGCAGGTCGTCGAGACGGGTCCGGCGCACGTACATGACCCCGACGCCCAGGGGCCCGAGCAGCCACTTGTGGGCGTCGGCTGCCGCGAAGTCGACGCCCCACTCGTCGAAGGCCGCCGGGACGACGCCGAGGGCCTGGATGGCGTCGACGCAGAACAGGGCGCCGGCCTGGTGAGCCAGGCGGGCGACGGCCTCCAGGTCGACGCGGTAGCCCCTGCCGAACTGGACCCAGCTGGTGACGACCAGCCGGGGCGGCCGGCCGGTGGAGATGGCGGCGGCGAACGCTTCGGGGGACAGGGCGTCGGTGGCGCCGTCAGACCGGACCAGGTCCACGGTCACGCCTCGGTCGCGCAGGGCCAGCCAGGGGAACAGGTTGGACGGGAACTCGCAGGCGGGCACCACCACTCGGTCGCCCGGCTCCCAGTCGATGCCGTTGGCTACGAAAGCCAGCCCTTCGGTGGTGTTCTTCACGAACGCCACCTCGTCGGGGGCGACTCCCATCAACGCCGCCGCCGAACCGCGGGCCCCTTCGGCCCTCTCTTCGTGGGCGTCGACGACCAACGACCCCTCCTCGGTCGACTCGCGGGTGGCGGCGATCACCGCCTCGGCTACGACCGTGGGCGGGGCGCACACACCTGCGTGGTTCAGGTACGCCCAGCGGGCCGACACCGGGAACAGCGAGCGGTCGAGGGGACACTCCATCTGCTCAGTCTGGCTGCTCCTTCCGTCCCGTCGAGCCCGGTGCGATGATGGGCTGATGCGCGCCGCCGTCCTCCGCCAGTGTCCGGGCTGGCTGGAAGTCTCCGACATCGACGTGGACAAGCCGGGTCGGCGCGAGGTGCTGATCCGCACCGCCGCCGCCGGGTTGTGCCACAGCGACCTCCACTTCATCGAAGGCAAGTACCCGGCGCAGACGCCGCTGGTGCTGGGCCACGAGTCAGCCGGCATCGTGCAGGCGGTCGGTGACGACGTCGCCTACGTGGCGCCCGGCGACCACGTCATTACCTGTCTGTCGGTGTTCTGCGGTCACTGCGAGTACTGCCTGTCGGGCCGGCCGGCGCTGTGCCAGTCGCCCGAGGTGCGGCGGTCCCGAGGTGAGGGCCCCCGGTTGTCCGAGGGCGGCATCGCCCTCGGACAGTTCGCCAACCTCGGTTCGTTCGCCGAGGAGATGCTCGTGCACGAGCACGCGGTGGTGAAGGTGAGCCCGGACATCCCACTGGACCGGGCGGCCCTCATCGGCTGTGGGGTCACCACCGGCTTGGGCGCCGTGTTCAACACGGCCCGGGTGCCCGCCGGCGCCACCGTTGCCGTCATCGGCTGCGGTGGCATCGGGCTCAACTGTGTACAGGGGGCCTATCTGGCTGGGGCATCTCGCATCATCGCCGTCGACCGGCTCGCCCCCAAGCTCGAGATGGCCCGTGCCTTCGGCGCCACCGACGTGGTGGACGCCAGCGCCGGCGATCCGGTCGCCCAGGTGCTGGAGCTCACCGCTGGTGGCGTGGAGTACGCCTTCGAGGCCATCGGCCTGGCGGTCGTGGCCGAGCAGGCGTTCAACATGCTGAGGCGGGGCGGCACCGCCACGGTGATCGGCATGATCCCCCCCGGCGAGATGGTGAAGCTTCCCGGGGTCGCCTTCCTGGGCGAGAAGAAGATCCAGGGCTCGACCATGGGGTCCAACCGGTTCCGGGTCGACATGCCCCGCTACGTAGAGCTCTATCTGCAGGGCCGGCTCAAGCTGGACGAGCTGGTATCGGCCCGGATCTCCCTCGACGAGGTCAACGACGGCTTTCGGTCTCTTCAGGGCGGAGAGACCGCCCGCAGCGTGATCGTCTTCTAGGGCGAGCACGGTGGCCGAGGCGCAGATCGAAGCCGAGGTCACGCGCTTCGTGGCCGGACTCGAGCGAAGAAACCAGGGCGAGACCGAGTTCCATCAGGCGGTGCGCGAGGTGGCCAGGTCCGTGATGCCGCTCGTCCTCGACGACCCGCGCTACCGCGAGGCCCGGATCCTCGAGCGCATGACCGAGCCCGATCGCATCGTCATCTTTCGGGTGTCGTGGGAAGACGACGAGCACAACGTGCGGGTCAATCGGGCGTGGCGGGTGCAGTTCAACAACTCCGTCGGGCCCTACAAGGGCGGCCTGCGTTTTCACCCCTCGGTGAACATGAGCATCCTCAAGTTCCTGGGATTCGAGCAGTGCTTCAAGAACGCCCTCACCGGCCTGCCCATGGGTGGCGCCAAGGGAGGCGCCAACTTCAACCCGAAAGGAAAGTCGGACCGTGAGGTGATGCGCTTCTGCCAGTCCCTCATGGTCGAGCTGCACCGCCACATCGGCGAGGACACCGACGTTCCTGCCGGCGACATCGGGGTCGGTGCCCGCGAGATCAGCTTCCTGTTCGGCCAGTACAAGCGGATGGTGAACCGCTTCACCGGCATCCTCACCGGAAAGGGCCTGGCATTCGGAGGAAGCCTGGTCCGTCGCGAGGCGACCGGCTATGGCTGTGTCTACTTCACCGAGGACATGCTGAATCACCGGGATGACTCCCTCGACGGCAAGACCTGCGCGGTGTCGGGCGCCGGCAACGTCGCCATCTACACCGCTGAGAAGGCGCTCGCCATGGGAGCGAAGGTCGTGACCCTCTCCGACTCGGACGGGGTCATCTACGACCCAGACGGGATCGACGGCGACAAGCTCGCTTTCGTCCACGACCTGAAGGAGGTGCGCCGGGGTCGCCTGTCGGAATACGCCGAGCGCTACCGGTGCCAGTACGTGGCCGGCGGCCGGCCGTGGCACTTCCCCTGCGACGTCGCTTTTCCGTGCGCCACCCAGAACGAGCTCGACGAGGACGACGCCCGAGCGCTGATCGACGGCGGCTGCCTGGCCGTCGCCGAGGGGGCAAACATGCCCTGCACGTCGGAGGCCGCCCGCCTCCTGCGCCGTTCTGGAGTGCTGTTCGGCCCGGGCAAGGCGGCCAACGCCGGCGGCGTGGCCGTCTCCGGGTTGGAGCAGAGCCAGAACGCCCTGCGCATCTCGTGGAGCCGCGACGAGGTAGACCGTCGGCTACGCCAGATCATGTCCGACATCCACTCCAAATGCGTGGAGCACGGCGCCGGCCCCCATGGCGTCGACTACGTCGACGGCGCCAACCGGGCCGGGTTCGTGAAGGTGGCCGAGGCGATGCTGGCCTACGGGATCGTCTGAACGCCGCCCCGCCCGCCACCTTTCAGGCGCTCAGCTCCATCTGAGGATGGCGCCGAGACCGCCAGTGGGGCCGCCGGCCGAGGGAACGACGCGAACGTCGGCGCCGGTGCCCAGAGCGGCCCGGAGGGCGACGTCGGTCAGCCGCGCCTGTTGCGGGTCGTCCACGCCCATCGCCTTCACTTCTTCGCTGGTCAGTCCGACCTGGCCGGGGTCCGGGCCGAACCAGGCGGTCCGGCTGTCGTCGGGGTCCTCATGCACGAGCAGCAGCCCGACCTGGGACATGGCCAGCGCCTGGAGGGTGGCCTCCGGGCCGTCGGCCGCCCGCCGGCCCTCTCCGGCCTCCTCGCGGAACTTCTCGAGAACGGCCGCCGTCTCAGTTGCCACCACTGAGGAGACCTGACGGACGCGGCCGGCGCCGCCACCTACGAGACGGTGGCGGCTACCGACAGAGCCCCCAAGGCGAGGAGCACGACGCCGCCGATCCGCCGCACCAGTGTCAAGGGCACGAACCGCACCAGGTTGGCTCCGGCGCTGACCCCGATCCAACCCACGACCACCAGCGCGGCCAGCGATCCGATGCCGACTCCGATGGCGTCGTGGTACTTGGCGGCGAGATTGGCCGTCACCACCTGGGTGATGTCGCCCCACTCGGCGATGAAGATGACGATAAATGACTTGATCGCCGCCGATCGGAAGCTCCGGGCCGGGATCAGCGCGGCATCGGCGGCCCGCTCGCCGGCCTCCTCCTCTTCCTCCTCGCTCACCAGGAGCATGTAGGCGGCGCCGGCCAGGAACAGGGCGGCCACCACGCCTTCGACGACCCGGTGGGGCAGCAGGTCGAGGGTCCGGCCGACCGCCACGGCGATCGTGACGTGCACGGCGAAGGCGGCCGCCACTCCCGTCCACACCGCCAATGGCCTCATCCGGCTGCCGAGCAGCAGCGACGCGATGAACGTCTTGTCGGGAAGCTCGGCCGGGAAGGTGACGGCGAAGGCCGTCAGCACGTGCGCCGGGCTCACCCCGGGATCCTCCACTGCGTCCGGTACGCCAGTCCAGCTCTTAGAGTCCTGTGACGTGAGCGAACCGCGCCGCCTGACCGAGTTCAGCGCCGGGGCCGGCTGAGCCTGCAAGCTCGCCCCTGGCGAGCTGGCGCAGGTCATGCGCC
>JAJPHE010000010.1 GCA_021325435.1 Actinomycetota bacterium
GGCGTCGCCGCCATGCCCACGATCGGCTGGGCCAGGTGAATGTTCCCCGCCGACCCGAAGAAGCGGGCGTCGCCATAGGTGAAGATGCCCCCGTCCTGGGCGACCAGCCAGTAGCCGCCGGCATCAGGCGTCGCCGCCATGCCCACGATCGGCTGGGCCAGGTGAATGTTCCCCGCCGACCCGAAGAAGCGGGCGTCGCCGAAGGTGAAGATCCCGCCGTCGGAGGCGACCATCTGGTAGCCGCCGCCCGCCGGACCGCCGCCTCCGCCGCCTCCCCCACCTCCGCTGCCGGGCACGACCGGGGGGGCCCCGCCGCCCGTCAGCATCTCGAGGCCCATGCCCACGACCGAGCCGGTGGAGAAGGGCCCGGCCACCACGATGTTGGTGTTGGCGACGGCGGCGGGTGAGAGCACGACGGCGTCGGCCTGGCTCGACCCGGGATGGGGCGAGGTGACCGACACGCCGTTGGTGCCGAACGACGTGTCGGGGGTGCCGGAGGGCGAGTAGCGCACCACCGCGATGGCCCGCCCGCCCGCCGATGAGGCGGCGTAGCCGGCCGCCACGATCTTCCCGTCGGCGGCCTCCACGGCCACGCCCCGAGCGCCGTCGTCACCAGCGTCGACGTTGGTGACGACCTTGCCGCCGGCGCCGAAGGCGGCGTCGAGAGCTCCCGCTGACGTGTAGCGGGCGACGGCGATGTCGGATGCCGACTTGGTGGAGTCGAACGTGCTGCCGGCCACGACGATGCTGCCGTCGGGCTGGAGGGCCAGCCCGTACCCCAGGTCGTCCTTCGACCCGATCGGGGTGGTGACCGTCCCCGACGTCCCGAAGCCGGTGTCGGTGGCGCCCTGGGGGGTGAAGCGGGCGACGAGAAAGTCGTTGGCGCCCTTGGCCGGGTCGAGGGCGGACCCGGCGGTGACGATCTTGCCGTCGGCCTGGATGACCACGCCGGCGGCCGGGTTGAAGCTCGTGCCCACCGGCTGGGCCACGACGCCGCTGTTGCCGAACGATGTGTCCGGCGCCCCCGCCGGGGTGTAGCGGACCAACGTCAGCGCCCGCTGGGTGGGGGCGCTGAGGCTGGCGCCGAGGCTGAAGCCGGCGGCCACCACCGAGCCATCGGGCTGGATGGCCACCGAGTCGAGCTCGTCGTCCTCGGAGGAACCGGCGACCACTTGGGTGGTGACCAGGCCGCCGTTGCCGAACGACGGGTCGAGAGTCCCGTCGGTGCGGTAGCGGGCGACAGCCATCTCGCGTCCGCCCCCCGACACCTGAGCCGTTCCCACCGCCACCACGTAACCCGCCAACGACGAGCCGGCCGGGTAGACGGCGACTCCCACCCCCTGGGCGCCGCTGGTCGTCGACCCGAAGCCGGTCGTGACGGTGCCCCCGCCGAAGGACGTGTCGATGCGGCCGTCAGGCGTGAAACGGGCCACGGCGAACAGCTGGGCGCCGCTCTGGACGGCGGTGCCGACGGCCACGAAGCCGCCGTTGGGCGTGGAGGCGACGCCGGTCGCCGACTGGGTGCCCCCCGACGTGTCGATGACGGTGCCGCCCGAGCCGAAGGCGGTGACCGGCGCGCCGGATGCCGCCACCGCCGAGGTGGCGATGGCGGTGGCGCCGGTGAGTCCGCCCGCGGCCACCGCGGCCGCGATGCGGCGGCCGGCGCGTCGGGCGCTCGATGCCGCTGGGACTTCTCGTGCGATGACCTGCTCCACTCGGACTGGGCCTGTCGGTTCGGTCGCCGATGTCGCCCCGAACGGAGCGACAAGCTGCAGGCCGAGGGTATCGGCGGCCCCTGCCGGATCAGCCGGGGCTTGATCGGGTCTGCCCGAAGGGGCAGCAGGTCGGCACGAATGTGCCCGCGGTTCTGCCCCGCACACCGCCTCTAAGCAGGCGACGCAGGCACCGCCCCGCGATGTCATGGCCAAAGTGAGCTTGGGGTGGCCGCGGTCGTTCCGGCGCGTCGGCACGCGCCGCAGGCTGGTGGCAGCGGTCGCGGCCGGAGTCGCGGTCCTCGCCGGCATCGGCACGCTCGTCATTCCCGCCCTAGGGGCCGCCGGGGGACCCGCCCCGGCCTCGGCCCCGAGCGCAGACTCGTCGCAGACCCCCCTTCGCGATCCTGACGCCGCCTCGCGCCCTCATGTCGACATCGCTTCGACCATGAAGAACCAGGCCGTTCCCCTGCCCCCGGCGGCGAGCCCGCCGGCGCCCACACCCCCCGCCGTGGCCCAGCTGCCGGCCCTGCGTCCCCACGAGGTCTTCGCCTTCCTGCCCTACTGGTCGCTGCCCTACCAGGCGACCATCGACGTGTCGCGCTTCACGACCGTCGCCTACTTCGGAGTCGACATCAACGGGTCCGGGTCGATCATCACGGGCGACACCGGATGGGACGGCTACCGCAGCGCCGCCCTGGCCGCGTTCATCGACCGGGCCCACGCCCAGGGCGACCGGGTCGTGCTCAGCGCCGAGTGCTTCGACCAGGGCGCCCTCGACCAGCTGGCGTCGGACCCCGGCTCGGCGGACCGTCTCGCCGGAGCGCTCGGAGCGGCGGTGAAGGCGGAGTCGTTCGACGGGGTGAACCTCGATTTCGAGGGGCTGGGCTCGGCCGACCGGGCGGGCATGGCGCGGCTGTTCCGGGGGGTCGCCGACGATCTGCACTCCATCAACCCGAGGTGGCAGGTCACCGTCGACACCTATGGAAGCTCGGCTGAGGACTCGGCCGGCTTCTTCGACGTCCGCGCCATCGCCGCCAGTGTCGACGCCTTCTTCGTCATGGCCTACGACATGGGCTCGCGCGCGACCCCGTCGCCGACCGCCCCGCTGGACGGTCCGGGGATCACCGACGCCCGCGTCCTCTCCTCCTACGTCCGGGCGGTGCCGGCGGCCAAGGTCCTGCTCGGGATCCCCTTCTACGGCTACCAGTGGCCGATCAGCGGGCCGAGCGGCGACGCCGGCCCCATCGGACCACCGTCGCCGGTGACGTACTCGCAGGTGGTCGATGGGCACCTCGAGACGTCCTGGGACCAGGTCACCCAGACCCCGTCGGGCGTGTACCAGGCGGGCGGCACCTGGTACCGGGCCTTCTTCGACGACCCGTCGTCGGTGGCCCTGAAGGCGGCGGCCGCCGACCGGGCCGGCACCCGGGGCGTCGGCGTCTGGGCCCTCGGCATGGCCGGCAACGACCCGGCGATGACCGACGCCCTGCTCGGCCACGCCCCTCCGCTCAAGGACTGGGTGCCGTCCCCGTCCGGCACGCCCGACGCCGGGCCGGCGCCGGCCGCCGGGCCGACGACCCCGCCAACCACCACGCCGCCCCCGCCCAACCGGTTCAGCCCCTACGGCCCGACCAACGCGGCCACGCCCACCGCCAGCTCGGCGGGGTTGATGCCCTCCGCCTACCTGTGCTCTCTGCTGGCCGACGACGTGCCGCTGGCGGGCACCATGCAGTCGATGGCGGGCAGCGCCCTGGGCGGGCCCGCCCCGGTCGATCTGGTGGCCGACTTCAACCGGCTGCGGGCCAGCGCCGGGTGTGCCGGCGGCTCCCCGGCGCCCGTCCCCGGCGGCGGGCCGGCGCCCGGGTTGTGCCAGTTCCTCGGCGACCAGGCTCAGGTGGCCGGGGTGCTCCAGGGAGTCGTCGAGTCCGGGTCCGGTCCGCTGCCGGTGTCGCTCGGCGACGTCGTCGGCCACCTGGCGGCCAGCGGGGGGTGCACCGGCGTGGGGGCGCCGGCCGGCATCCCGCTCACCGGGTGCGCCGCCCTGAGCACGGCCCTGGGAACGATCAGCGGGGAGGCCAGCGTCCTCCAGCACGATGCCGAGGCTCAGGCCGGTCGGCCTCTCGGGGCCGACCTCGCCGCCCTGGTGGCCGGGCTCGGGTCGGGCTGCTCCGACTCGCCCCAGGCCGGTGGCGGTCCGCCGGCCAACCTCGCCTCGTTGTGCACCCTGCTCACCGACCTCAACGGCGAGGCCCAGGTCCTCCAACAGGCGGCCACTGCTCAGTCCGGCCAGGCGGTGCCGAGCCTGCCCGCCGGCGTCCAGCAGCTGGGCTCGGTGGTCGGCTGCCCGTGAGCCCCGCCGTCAGCGACGCAGGTCGAGGCCGGCGAACTCGCCGGAGTCGCGCCATTCGGCCAGCAGCCGGAAGAAGGCCATCGGGCCCTTGCCGTAGGAGCTGACGAGGAACCCGCCCTGTCCCGGGCGCCCCTCGTTGTTGTAGTAGCCGGGCGTGCAGGACTCCTGGAAAGCCCGCACGTCGCGCGCCGCGCTCTCGAGGGTGGCCAGCCACTCGGCCTCACCCTCGGCCGTCACCTCCACCTCTCGGATGTTCTCGTCGAGGGCGTGGCGGACGATGTGGGCCAGGTGGGTGCTGGCCTCCTCCAGGAGGTGGGGGTAGTTGGCGGTGAACCCGCCTTGGGTGTGCCCGAGCAGGAACATGTTCGGGAAGCCGTGGACGTGCATGCCGAACATCGACCGGGGCCCGTCGGACCAGTGGGACGAGAGGGTGACTCCGCCGCCGGTGACCTCGTAGCCGGCCCGGCGGGTGTAGGGGGTGCCCACCTCGAACCCGGTGGCGTAGATGAGACAGTCGAGCTCGTAGTGGGCGCCAGCGGCCACTACCCCGGTCTCGTCGATCCGCTCCACTCCCCGGCCGTCGGTGTCGACCAGGGTGACGTTGGGACGGTTGAACGCCTGCAGGTACTCGTCGTGGAAGCACGGACGCTTGCAGAACTGGCGGTACCACGGCTTGAGCGCGGCCGCCGTGGCCGGGTCGGCGACGATCTCGTCCACCCTCCGGCGGATCTGCTCCATCTTCTCGAAGTCGGCCAGCTCCATGGTGGCGGCCAGCGACTCGCGGCTGAGGTCCGTCCGCTTCTGGTCGCGCAGCCGGGTGACCAGCCGGCCGATGATGTCGGTCCAGCCGTCCATCACCAGGTCGACCTCCGCCACTCCCCCGGAGGTGAGGACGGTGAAGTTCTCCACCCGCTGGCGCTGCCACCCCGGGGTCAGCGAAGCCGCCCACTCGGGATCGGTGGGCCGGTTCCCCCTGACGTCGATGGACGACGGGGTCCGCTGGAACACGTAGAGGTGACGGGCCGCCGCCGCCAGGTGGGGGACGATCTGGACGGCGGTGGCGCCGGTGCCGATGACCCCGACCCGCTTGTCGGACAGTCGGTCGAGGCTCCCGTTCGAGTCGCCTCCGGTGTAGCCGTAGTCCCACCGGCTGGTGTGGAACGAGTGGCCGCCGAAAGTCTCGATGCCCGGGATGCCCGGCAGCTTCGGCCGGTGGAGCGGGCCGTTGCCCATGAGGAGGAAGCGGGCGGCCATCTCGTCGCCCCGGTTGGTGCGGATCAGCCAGCGCGACCGGTCTGCGTCCCAGTCGAGCGAGGTGACCTCGGTGGAAAGGCAGGCGTTGTCGTAGAGGCGGTACTTCTCGGCGATGCGCCGGCAGTGCTCGAGGATCTCGGGGGCCCGGGCGTACTTCTCGGTCGGGATGTAGCCGGTCTCCTCCAGCAACGGCAGGTAGACGTAGGACTCGACGTCGCACTGGGCGCCCGGGTAGCGGTTCCAGTACCAGGTGCCCCCGAAGTCACCGCCCTTCTCGATGATGCGCAGGTCGTCCACGCCCCGCTGGCGGAGGCGGGCGCCGGCGATGAGCCCGGCGAAGCCGCCGCCGATGATGGCCACCGTCACCTCGTCGCGCCGCGCCGGACGCTCCACGGGATGGCAGTAGGGGTCCTCGAGGTAGTGGGCGAACGGGCCGGCGATCTCGACGTACTGCTCGTTGCCGTCCGGCCGCAGGCGCTTGTCGCGCTCCCGCCGGTACCTCTCGCGCAGCAGCTCCGGGTCGAAGGGGGCCGCCGCTGCCGCGGAGCGTTCGTCGATGGTCATGCGCCTGACCCCTCCCCCAGCCAAGTCCAACGCCGAGGGTCAGGCTACCAACGAGCCGTTCTTCTCAGCTGTGGCCGCCGGGCTGCCGAGGGCGGCGGCGACGTCAGCGCCGGGTCGTGCGACCCTCCAGGTCGGCTCGGGCCTGGATCAGCCACTCGGGCTCGTCGGCGCCGTCGTCGGGAAGCTGGATGATGATCCGCCCGTCCTCCAGGCGCACCAGATCGGAGTCTTCGCCGTTCCGCCGTTGCTGCATTGGGACCTCCCGTCGCGGTACCAGGCCGCATTCCTGGGACCGCTAATCACAACGGTTGCACAACGGAGGGGGCTTCACAAGCACCCCCGTAGCGAAAATCCGAGCGGGCCCCCCGGCGGTGTCCAGATGCCCCGAATGACCGAAGTATGGACGAAGGGGGGTGCGGCCTATATATAGAGCCTCCGACCCGGAGCGCCGGAGGGCCGCCCAGCAATCCCGCGGCTCTGCCATCCCCGAGTCAGCACCTGATGACGCTCATAATGGGCGACGGGCGGGTGGTACGGGCGAGGACGATTCATGTTGAGCGACAAGACGTGGCGGCAGCGCTACCGAGACCTGCCCGCCACCGGTCGTGCCTCGGTCGTGACTCTCGGCCTGATCCTGGTGGTGCTCGGCGTGCTGGTATCGCGCTCGGCCAGCCAGGCGCGACCGGTCAGCCTCAGCGCCGCCGGCCCCGCCGGCCCGGTTCCCGATCCCAAGCCCTTCATCGTGGGTTCGCCCCTCCAGCCCGGCCCCCGCCAGATGCCGGTCACCACTACCACCGCCCCGCCGGCCACCACGACCACCTCCCAGCCGACCACCACCACGATGTCGCCGGCCGCGCCGGCGGCGCCGCTGACCGTGGTGAAGCCCATCCCGCCGAGCACGAGGGCGCCGGCCCCGACCACCGTCGCCGCCGGCGGTTGCGTGGCGTCGATGAGCGACAGCGCCCCGCCACCGGGCTCCTATGAGACGGTGAAGGTGAGCTCGGCTCCGCCGGACGCCCCCGGCAGCGTGGCGGTGCACTACCGGACCCAGACCGACACCTATCCGATCTCGACCGATCCGTCGGGCGCGGCCTCCTACGTGTTCAGCATCGGCACCGCCCGGTCCGGCTTCACCGTGCCTGTCGTGGTGACAGTGGGGCCTCACGCCGCCTGCTCGACCAGCTTCACCCCCCAATGATCGAAACGCGCTTCGCCGAACAAAAGGGGCAGTTGCCCCGCACGGTGCGGACCGGTACGCCGTCGTAACGACGCTTCCCCAACAGCCAGGTCAGCTGCTAATCGGCGGGGGGAAGGCGGCGATACTGATGACGATGAACGGCGGCAGTCCCCGTGCTCGCAGCGTGATCGTGGTCGACGACATGACGGAGATACGCGGCATGGTTCGCGCCGTGCTCCACCGCCCACCCCACATGGTCGTGGTGGGCGAGGCCCATGACGGCCTGAGCGGCATCCGCCTCACCGAGCAGACCCACCCGGACGTCATCATCCTCGATCGGCTCATGGACCCCATGTCGGGGGACGAGGCGCTGCCCAAGATGCGCGAGGTCGCGCCCGAGAGCCTCATCGTGATCTACTCGTCGTTCGCCCGCCCTGACGAGGTGACCGAGCTCCTCCGCCTCGGGGCCGACGCCGTGGTCGACAAGGTCGACGGGGTCGGCGCCCTCGAGGCCGCCCTGATGGCCGCCCCGCTCAACTGAGGCGGAAGGACACCGGGCTCACAGCGGCACCCCGATGCGGACCTGGGTGCGCAGGGTGATCTCCCGTCGCCGGCGGAACCGGCGTCCGGCGTCGGAGGCCGGCCCGCTCTGGGCGCCGACCGCCTCGCGGGACCGCTCCCATTCCGACAGCGAGTCGTACCAGGTGGCGAGCAGGAACGTGAGGTGGGCCGCGGGGTCGGACTGGCGGAACAGACCGAGGACGCGGGCGGCGTAGAGCTCCTCGAACGTCGGCCACGCCGCCGCCGACAGCTCCACGAACTCGGCGGCGTCTGACTCGGCCACCTCGAAGGTGCGCAGGGCGACCACCCCGCCGACCAGCTCGGGAGGCTCGATGTCGGTGGGCCGCACCGTCGCCACCAGCCGGATGACCCGCTCGACCTCGCCCCCGGCCGCCGCCACCCGGGCGGCCAGGGCGCTCTCCGGGTCGCCGGCGAGGATGACAGGCACCTCGTCGCTCGCCCATCCGATGCCGGACCTGCCGGCCAGCGCCAGCCACGGGGCCAGCTCGCTGACCGCCCCCATGACGGCGGGGGCGACGGGGCGCGGAGCCCGCACGACGGCGTGGACGAAGGTGGCGTCAGTCACCCGGCCGAGGCTACGGGGAAGGACGTTGTCTAGGCTCGATCGAGTGGCCGAGGAGCTCGTCCTCCGCGATCCGCTCAAGCGCCAGCCGCTGACCGTCACGTCGGTGCGGGCCAAGGACCTGGCCGTCATCGGCCACCAGCGCAAGCCCCGGCCCGCCCACCTGAAGGCGCTCTCCGCCTCGATGGAGCGCCTCGGCTTCGTCACCCCCCTTGTCACCGTCGAGCGCGACGGCGGCTACCTGATCATCGACGGGCAGCACCGCTACCAGGCCGGGTTGGAGCTCGGCATGAAGGAGTTCCCGGTGGTGGTGGTGCCGGAACGTCTTGCCCGCCGCATGATGAGCCTCAACGTGGAGCAGGCGCTCAACATCCGCGAGCGCTCCACCATCGCCCTGTCCATCTATCGCGAGATGCTCGACGAGTCCCCCCGCCGCCACGAGGACCACGGCGACGTCGTCGACGCCATCGAGACCGCCCACCTGCTCACCCTCGGCCTGGCCTACGAGAAGTCGGGCCGGCTGGCCGGCAGCGCCTTCGAGCCCATCCTCAAGAAGTGCGACGGCTTTCTCGACGCGCCCCTCCAGGACGCCTACCAGACCCGCCAGGCCCGGGCCCAGCGCCTCCTCGACGTGGCCAAGCAGGTGAAGGCCGTCGAGGACGCCCTCAAGGCCCGGGGCTCCTGGCACTCCATGGCCCGCTACCAGATCATCAGCTACGCCAACCCCACCAAGCGGGCCCGCAAGGCGGCGGACTTCGACAAGACGTTCGACAAGCTGTCCTCCGCTCTCGCAGACCTCGAGCGCAACCCCCAGAAGGTCCTCGGGGAGAGGGTCGAGTGACGGTCGTTGGTCACACCGCTTGACCGCAGGCCGGGGTTCTCGTTAGAGAGGTTTCGGACGATTGTGATGGGGAGGCGGCGATGAGCACGGTCGAGGTGGCTTTCAACCCGTTCGACCCGTCCTTCGGTCGCGACCCCTACCCTCAGTGGGCGGTCCTGCGCGACAACGACCCGGTCCATCAGACCCCCATCGGGTTCTGGCTGCTCCTTCGCTACGACGACATCCACCGCTTCGTGCGCGACCCGGCTTTGAGCGTCGAGGAGCGCCACGCCAGCAACGCCCTCATCGACGCCATCATGGAGCAGGCGCTGGGCGACCGTTACGCCGAGTTCCAGGACCGGGGCTCGAGGACGATGCTCAACCTCGACCCGCCCGATCACACCCGGCTGCGCCGGCTGGTCAACAAGGCCTTCACCCCCCGGCGCATCGAGCAGCTCCGGCCCCGCATCCAACAGCTGGTCGACGAGGCCCTCGACCGGGTGGAGGCGGAAGGACGCCTGGAGGTGATCGGCGACCTGGCCTTCCCCCTCCCGTTCGCCGTCATCAGCGAGATGCTCGGCATGCCCGACACCGACTCCGTGCAGCTGCGCGAGTGGTCAGGCACCCTGGTGCGGGGGCTGGAGCCCATCGTCGACCCCGAGCTGATCAACGCCATCGCCGACGCCGGCGACAACATGCGCAACCTGTGCTCGGAGGCCATCGCCTGGAAGCGGCAGAACCCGGCCGACGACCTGCTGACCGCCATGATCGCCGCCGAGGAGGCCGGCGACATGCTGACCGACGAGGAGCTCATCGAGCAGGTGATGCTGCTCTACATCGCCGGCCACGAGACCACCGTCAACCTGATCGGCAACGGCACCCTCGCCCTGCTGCGCAACCCGGACCAGCTGCGCCGGCTGGTGGAGGACCCCTCCCTCGACGTGAACGCCATCGAGGAGCTTCTCCGCTACGACCCGCCGGTGCAGATGACCCGGCGGATCACCCTCCAAGACGTCGAGGTGGGCGGCAAGACCATCGGGGCCGGCACCTTCGTGGCCTGCGTCATCGCCTCGGCCAACCGCGACCCGGCCCACTGGGGACCCGACGCCGACCGGCTCGACCTGTCGCGGCCGAACGCCAACCACCACCTGTCCTTCGGAGGGGGCGCCCACTACTGCCTGGGGGCGGCGCTGGCCCGGCTCGAGGCCCAGGTGGCCATCGGCACCCTGATCCGGCGCTTTCCCGGGCTCGAGCTGGCGGGGGAGCCGGAGTGGAACGGGCGGATGAACCTGCGGGGCAGAGCCAACGTGCCCGCGGTCTGGAGCAGCTGAGCGGCTGAGCAGCGCCGGCGCCGGTCGGGCCGGCCCTCAGGCGAACCAGGAACGCAACCGGGCCTTCTCCACCTTGCCCATGGTGTTGCGGGGAAGCGACTCGGCCACCTGCACCCGCTTGGGCACCTTGAACCCGGCCAGGTGGCGCCTCGCCTCCGCCCGCAGGGCGTCGGGCTGAAGTTCGGCGCCCGGCTCCGCCACCACCACGGCCACGACCGCCTCGCCCAGATCGGGGTCGGGCACACCGATCACCGCCGACTCGGCCACGCCCGGCAGGGAGTCGAGCACCTCCTCCACCTCCTTGGGGTAGACGTTGAGCCCACCCGAGATGACCAGGTCCTTCGACCGGCCGACCAGGTGCAGGTAGCCATCGGCGTCGAGCCGGCCGAGGTCGCCGGTGCGGAAGAAGCCGTCGGAGGTGAACTCGGCCGCCGACGGGCGCTTCCAGTAGCCCCTGAACACGTTGGGCCCCCGCACCTCGACGTCGCCCACCTCCCCCGGCCCGACGGCGGCGCCCTCTTGGGTGATGCGGACCTGCACTCCGGGCAGGGGACGCCCGACGCTGCCGGGACGACGTTCGCCGTCGAGCGGGTTGGAGCTGATCATGGTCGTCTCGGTCATCCCGTAGCGCTCGAGGATGACGTGGCCGGTCCGGCGGCGGAACTCCTCGTGGGTCGCCGGTGACAGTGGCGCCGAGCCGGAGACGAACAGCCGCATGCGGCGGCAGCGGTCGGCGTCGAGTCGATCGTCCGCCAGCAGCCGGGTGTAGAACGTGGGGACGCCCATGAACACGGTCGCCTCGGGGAGGCGCTCGAGCACCATGTCGACGTCGAAGCGGGGGAGGAAGATCATCCCGGTGCCGTTGGCCAGCACACAGTTCACCGCCACGAACAGGCCGTGGGCATGGAAGACGGGCAGGGCGTGGAGGAGCACGTCGTCGGGGCGGAACCCCCACGCCTGGTGCAGCGCCCTGGCGTTGGAGGCCAGGTTGTGATGGGTGAGCATGGCGCCCTTGGGCCGACCGGTCGTGCCGCTGGTGTAGAGGATGGCGGCCACGTCGTCCGGGCCCACCCCGACGTCGTCGAAGTGGTCGGCATGACCGGCCGCCTCGGCGAGGAGATCGTCGGTGGGTGGCCGCACGACGACCGCCGGTTCGGCGTCATCGATCAGGTAGGCCACCTCCTCGGCCGTGTAGGCGGTGTTCATCGGCAGGAACACCAGCCCGGCCCGCAGGCAGGCGAAATAGAGGAGCACAGCCAGCGGCGACTTCTCGATCTGCACGGCGACCCGGTCGCCGGGCCTAGCGCCCCGGGCGGCGAGCAGGTTGGCCAGCTGCGCCGACCGGCGCTCGGCGTCGCCATAGGTGACGACGGTGCCGTCGACCAGAGTCAGCAGGGCGGTGACGTCGGGCGGGCGTCGCTCGGCGAACAGCGCCAGCAACGTCTCCACGGGGTCAGTGTATGAGCGGGCCGGCCGGGCGCCCCCTGGAGGACGTGAGAGTGATCGACCTCACCGTGGCCCGGGCCGGGCCGACCTGCGTACGGCAGCTGGCTGACTGGGGCGCCGACGTGGTGCGGATCGAGCCGCCCGGCCTACCGGCCGGCGCCGGCCTGGTCGATGACCGCCGCCACACCTCCGACTTTCAGAACCTTCACCGCAACAAGCGGTGTTTGACCCTCGACCTGAAGCAGGAGGAAGGCCGCCAGATCCTGTGGCGACTGGTGGACTCGGCCGACGTCGTCGTGGAGAACATGCGCCCGCCGGTGAAGAGCCGGCTCGGCTTCGACTACGAGACTCTGCGGGCCCGCAACCCGCGCATCGTCTACGGGTCGATCTCCGGGTTCGGCCAGGACGGCCCTTACCGCCAGCGGGGCGGGGTCGACCAGATCGCCCAGGGCATGGGCGGGCTGATGAGCGTCACCGGCCTGCCCGGCACCGAGCCGACCCGGGTGGGCATACCGGTGTCCGACCTGGCCGCCGGGCTGTACCTGGCCATCGGCATCCTCGCCGCCCTCCACGAACGGCAGCGGACGGGTGAGGGCCAGTGGGTGCGCACGTCGCTGCTGGAGGCGATGATCGCCATGATGGACTTCCAGGCCGCCCGCTGGACGGTCGACGGCGACGTGCCCGGCCAGGAGGGGAACCATCATCCGACGATCGTCCCCATGGGTTGCTTCGCCACCGCCGACGGCCACCTCAACGTGGGCGGGCCGGGCGGGCGGCTGCTGCGCAACTTCTGCAAGGTGATCGGGCTGCCCGACCTGCCGGCCGACCCTCGCTTCGACTCGACGGCCAAGCGGTCGGCCAACCGGGCGGAGCTGAACGCCTTGGTCGGCGAGCGGCTCCTCACCCGCACCACGGCGGAGTGGGTGGAGGAGCTGAACGCCGCCGGCGTGCCCGCCGGTCCCGTCTACCGGATGGACGAGGTGTTCACCGACCCCCAGGTGGAGCACCTCGACATGGTGAGCGAGGTGGTGCATCCGGTTCTCGGCCCTCTCCGCCTCATCCGCAACCCGGTCACCTCGACCGGCGCCGGGCCCAGCGTCAGGGGGCCGAGCCCCGAGCCGGGCCAGCAGACAGACGAGATCCTCCGCCAGGTGGGTCTGGGCGACGAAGACCTCGAACGGCTGCGCAGCCGGCGGGTCATCTGAAAGGGGCGGTGGTGGACACAGTCTTGGACACCGGAACCGACAAGCTTCTCGCCCACGTCGAGGACGGCATCGGCTGGATCACGTTCAACGACCCCGCCACCCGCAACTCCCTGTCGGCCGAGGTGCGGGCCGCCCTGCCCCGGGCGCTGCGGGCCCTGGCCGGCGACGACGCCGCCCGGGTGGTGGTAGTGACCGGGGCGGGGGGCAAGGCGTTCGTGTCGGGCGCCAACATCGCCGAGTTCGGCGAGCAGCGCACCACTCCCGAGGCCCGGGCCGCCTACGACCGGGCCTCGGCCGACACGGCCCGGGCCTGGTCGGAGCTGGAGAAGCCGGTCATCGCCATGATCCGGGGCTACTGCATCGGCGGCGGGCTGCTCATGGCCATGCAGGCCGACATCCGCATCGCCTCGGAGGACAGCCAGTTCGGCATACCGGCCGCCCGCCTCGGGCTGGGCTACGGCTTCGGTGGCGTGGCCGCCCTGTTGGAGCTCGTCGGCCCCGCCTTGGCCGCCGAGATGCTGTACTCCGCCCGCCGCCTAAGCGCGGCCGAGGCCCTCCACGCCGGGCTGGTCAACCGGGTGGTGCCCAGCGATCAGCTCGAGGATCAGGTGAGGGCGCTGGCCCGCCAGATCGCGGCCAACGCCCCGCTGACCGTGCGGGCGTGCAAGGTCGCTCTCACCGAGGCCCGCCGCGAGCCCGAACGGCGCGATGTCGACCGGGTGCACGAGCTCGTCGAAGAGTGCTTCCGCTCGGAGGACTACCTCGAGGGCCAGCGTGCGTTCCTCGAGAAGCGCGATCCCCGCTTCACCGGCCGCTGAGAGGAGGGTGGGGTGAACGGCGCCGAAAGCGCGCTACGCACGGCGGCCCACGCCGGAATCGACGTGTGCTTCGCCAACCCGGGCACGACCGAGCTCCCCTTCGTGGCCGCCCTCGAGGCGGTGGGCGCCATCCGCCCGGTGCTCGGACTGTTCGAAGGGGTGTGCACCGGAGCGGCCGACGGTTACGGGCGCATGACCGGGCGCCCGGCGCTCACCCTGCTGCACCTCGGCCCTGGCTTGGCCAACGGGTTGGCCAACCTGCACAACGCCCGCCGGGCCCGCACGCCGGTGGTCAACCTGGTGGGAGACCACGCCACCTGGCACCTGGCGGCCGACCCGCCCCTGGCCTCTGACATCACCTCGTTGGCCCGAACGGTGTCGACGTTCGTCCGCACCACCCGTTCGGCGTCCGAGCTCAGCGGCGACGTGGCCGCCGCGGTCGCCGCCGCCTGCGAGCCGCCTGGTGGTGTCGCCACCCTGGTGGTGCCGGCCGACTGCCAGTGGGAGGAGGCGCCCGGTCCCCCCGCCACCCCGTCGCCGGCCACCGGCCCGGCCCCGGTATCAGAAGATGCGGTAGGAGTGGCGGCCAAGCTCCTCACCGGGGGGAGCGCCGTGCTCCTGCTGGGCGGGCCCGCCCTCCACCGCCCTGGCTTGATGGCCGCCGGGCGGGTGGCCCGGGCGACGGGCTGCCGCCTCATCAGCGAAGGGTTCCCGGCCCGCATGGAGCGGGGCGCGGGGCTTCCGCCGGTGGAGCGGATGGGCTACTTCCCCGAGCAGGTCCTCGGCCAGCTGTCCGGGGTGACCGGCATCGTCCTGGCCGGCGCCGCCGCCCCCGTCGCCTTCTTCGGCTACCCCAGCCAGCCCAGCAGCCTGGTCCCGACCGGGGCCGACGTCTGTGTTCTCGCCTCGCCCGACCAGGAGGTGGTGGGCGGGCTGGAGGCGCTGGCCGACGCCCTCGACGCCCCGAATACCGGCCTCACCGCCGAGCTGGCGCGGCCGGAACGGCCCACCGGCGAGTTGTCCGTCGCCACCCTCGGCGCCACCGTGGCCCACCTGCTGCCGGAGGGAGCGGTGGTGGTGGACGAGGCCGCCACCTCCGGCGTCGGCTACCACCACCTGTCGGCCACCGCCGCCCCCCACACCTGCCTGGGGTTGACCGGCGGAGCCATCGGGCAGGGCCTACCCGTCGCCACCGGGGCGGCGCTGGCCTGTCCGGACCGACCCGTCGTCGCCCTCCAGGCCGACGGCAGCGCCGCCTACACCCTGCAGGCGCTGTGGACCCAGGCCCGCCAGAGCCTCGATGTCACCACCGTGCTGTGCAACAACCGCAGCTACCGCATCCTCCAGATCGAGATGGCCCGGTCCGGCCTGGCCCCCGACCGGGAGGCCCCGGCCGGCCTGACCGACCTGAGTCACCCCGACATCGGCTGGGCCCGGCTGGCCGAGGGCTTCGGCGTGCCGGCGGTCAGCGTCGACTCCGCCGACGGGCTGTGCCGCCACCTGGAGGCGGCGCTGGGCGAGGGCGGCCCCCATCTCATCGAGGCCCGCCTCTGATCGAGGCTCGGTCAGGCCGAGTCGACCTGCGAGCGGGTCATCGGCAACGCGACCAGCCCGGTCTCGCGGCTCATGTCCTCGTAGCGGGCCAGCCGGCCCGAGATCTGCCGGGCCGCCAACCGCTCGGACCGGACCGCCCGCTCCACGGCGTCGGCCACGTCGGCCGGGCCCTCCAGGAGCCGCACCCCGGTATGGGCCCGCGGGGCCGGCATGGGCCGCACCCGGCGTTTGGCCCGAAGGCGGAGCAAGGCCACCGCCATCACCAGCAGAACGAAGCCCGATCCCCCTCCGATAGCCCACCTCATGGGACCCCTCCCCTTCACCGACGCGTCGATCAGCGGCGGGATCCCTTTATGCCCTCACGGCCGGCCCGCCGCAAGGGTCAAGAGTCCCGCGGCTACCGGAAGCTTCGGTAAGGCGAAGAGCGCGCTTTACGTAATGAAGCCCAGCTCGCGCCGGATCTGGGCGTAGAGGTTGACCAGCCGGCCGGCCGAGGTGCCGGCGACGAGGGTGTGGGTGGCGACCGTCTGGGTGGCGGCGCCGATGCGCAGCATGAGCTCGACGAAGCTCTCCTGGCGGCGGAGCCGGTCGAGGTCCTCGCGGTGTCCCTCGACGAGGAAGTACCCGATCACGTCGTTCATGGGGCCGTCGGCAAAGAAGTAGGGGCGGAAGCCGGCGATGTCCTCGTCGGCCAGCAGGCGACCGAGATAGCGCGACAAGGCGGTGAACAGCTCCACCGCCAGCGCCTCGCGGCCGGGGATCACCGGGCCGAACGAGATCATCAGGGCCCCGTCGACATGGGTCGGCTCGGTGTCGAATTCGATGACGTCGTCGTCGGTCATGGCCGACAGTCTCCTCCGCCGGCGGCCGGCGTGCGGGGCGGCGCTACCGTGCGCCGATGCAACCGCAAGGAAAGGTGGCCGTGGTCACCGGGGGCGCCAGCGGCATCGGGGCGGCGCTGTGCCGGGCCCTGGCGGAGCGGGGCGCGGCCGTGGTGGTGGTGGCCGACCGCGACGGAGCCGGCGCCGAGCGGGTGGCGGCCGACATATCAGCGGGCGGGGTGACGGTCGAGGCGGCGGCCCTCGACGTCTCGGTCGCCTCAGAGGTGCAGTCGCTGGTTGCCGACGTCGAGCGCCAGCACGGTCGCATCGACCTGTTCTGCGCCAACGCCGGCATCATGGTCGCCGGCGGCGTCGAAACGCCCGATGCCGACTGGAACCGGATCTGGGCGGTGAACGTGATGAGTCACGTCTACGCCGCCCGCTACGCCCTGCCCGGCATGGTCGCCCGGGGCGAGGGCTACCTGGTGCACACCGCCTCGGCGGCCGGGCTGCTCACCCAGCTGGGGGCGGCGCCCTACAGCGTCACCAAGCACGCCGCCGTGGCCCTGGCCGAATGGCTGCGCGTCACCTACGCCCACACCGGGGTCAAGGTGTCCTGCCTCTGCCCGCAGGCGGTGCGGACCAACCTGGTGCCGGGATTGTCGGACCGCCCCGTCGCCCCCGCCGAGCCCGGGGGCGCGTCCCAGGCCGCCCGCGACGGCATCCTCGAGCCCGAGGTGGTCGCCGACGCCGTCCTCGCCGCCATCGCCGAGGAGCGCTTCCTCATCCTCCCCCACCCCGAGGTGGCCACCTACGAGCAGCGACGGGCCGCCGACCGCGACCGCTGGCTGGCCGGCATGGCGCGACTCGTTCCTCCGCCCCCCGCCACCTGAGCCGTCCCCGAACCTACGGCCACGACCGCCAGCCGGCGACGTCGAGGGCGATGACCGGCCCGGGCATGGGCACCCGGCGGTACTGCTCGTATTTGTCAGTGAGGGCCCGGCGGGCGGCTTCCTCCTCCCCCGGGTCGGTCACCACCCGGGCCCGGCAGTCGAGGCGGACCCACCACAAGGCCGACCAGTCCTCCTCGTAGTGGTCGACGAGGAGCGTCGCCTCGGGTCGGTCGGCGATGTTGCGCACCCGGCGCAGCTCGAAGGTCGACTTCGGCTTGGCGTCCACGGCGGTGTAGACGGCGTCGGCGACGAGAGCGAAGCAGCAGGGCACCAGGTGGGGCTGCCCGGTCGGCCCGGTCGTGCCGAGCCGGCCGACGCGGGCCTCGGCGACCAGCCGGCGGGCGAGGGCCAAGTCCATCGGCCCATCCTCTCTCGCGGCGGGCGGGCTACGTTCGGCCCCATGCGCTTCGGCATCCTCTACGCCAACACCGGCCACGCCGTCACCCCCGAGGGCGCCACCGCCCTCGCCACCATCGCCGAGGAGAACGGCTTCGAGTCGCTCTGGACCGTCGAGCACGTGGTCGTGCCGGCCGACTACCAGTCCGCCTACCCCTACTCCCCGACCGGCAAGATGCCCGGCGCCGAGGAGAGCCCCATCCCCGACCCGCTCATCTGGCTCACGTGGGTGGCCGCCGCCACCCGGACCCTGCGGGTGGCGACCGGCATCCTCATCCTTCCCCAGCGCAACCCGGTGGTGCTGGCCAAGGAGCTGGCCACCCTCGACATGCTGTCCGGCGGGCGGCTGACCCTCGGGGTCGGCGTGGGCTGGCTGCGGGAGGAGTTCGACGCCCTCGGCGTGCCCTTCGACGACCGGGGCCGGCGGACCGACGAGCACATCGAGGTGCTGCGGGCGCTGTGGCGCGAGCCGGAGACCACCTACCGGGGCGACTTCGTCCGCCTCGACCGGGTCAAGAGCTACCCGAAGCCGGCCCAGGCCGGCGGCATTCCGATCGCCGTCGGCGGGCACAGCCCGGCGGCCGCCCGACGGGCCGGCCGGCTGGGTGACGAGTTCTTCCCGGCGGTCGCCGGTCTCGACCAGCTCCGCCACCTCGTCGACGTGATGCGGGCGGCGGCCGAGGAGGCCGGGCGCGACCCCGCCAGCATCGGCATCACCGCCGGCGGGGCCCCGAGCGTCGAGGAGGTCAAACGGCTGGCGGACCTGGGCGTCACCCGCATGGTGATCCCCAACCTCGGGGGCGACCCCGACAAGTGGAAGGCCCGCCTCGGCTCCTTCTCCGAGACGGTCATCGCCGCCGTCGGCTGACCCGCCTCCCCGGCCCCGGCGACCCTCCGTCACACCCGGCCGCCTCGCCGGTTGAGGTCGGGTGGAGACCGGATCCACCCGGGGATCCACCCGGGGGCCGATGCCAGCCCGGTGCCGTCGGCGGACACTCAGGGCATGACCATCACCGAATACCTCATCAACTTCGCCCTCGTCGGATTGGTCGTCGTCCAGCTACGGGGCCGGCGCCTGTCGAGGGCCAACCTGCTTCTCCCCGTCGTCATCGTGGTGTGGGTGGCGTCCAACCTCCTGCGCAACGTGCCGACGGCCGGAAACGACCTGATCCTCGAGGTGGCCGGGGCCCTCGCCGGCGTCACCCTCGGAGCCCTGGCCGCCGCCGCCACCCGCATCAGCACTGACGAGCACGGCTCGGCCGTGGCCAAGGCCGGCGCCGCCGCCGCCGTCCTGTGGATCCTCGGGATCGGAGCCCGCATCGCCTTCTCGCTTTACGCCCAGCACGGCGGGGCTCCCTCCATCGCCCACTTCAGCGCCGCCCACCACATCACCTCCGGCGGGGCCTGGGTAGCGGCATTCGTCCTCATGGCGCTGACCGAGGTCGTGGCCCGCACCGCCGTCGTCATCCTGAAGGCCCACCGGTCCGGCGCCCGGCTTCCCCGCCGGGCCCTGTCCGGATCCCCGGCCGTGGCCTGACCGGCCCGAACGGCACCGCCCAACCACGGCCCCCCGGTGGGATCATCTCCATGATGCTGGTCTCCTACTTGAGCGGCAGAGCGAGGATCGGCGAGCGGCTCCTGACCGTCGCCCGGGCCGGGGGGCTCGGCTCCGTCCTGTGGGGCGTGTCCCAGCAGGAGCGCCCGGGGCTCGGCGGTGCCCACCTGGCCGTGCTGGCCCTGATGATCTGCTGTGCCCTCAGCTGGGCGGCGTGGATGTCGGCCCGGCGCCTCCGCCTCGGGTCGGGTGTCACGACGGGGGCGCTGGCCACCCTGGCGGCCACGGGAGGCGCCCTGGCCGCCATCGCCCCGATCGCCATGACGTTCCCGGCCGTGGCCGCCCTCGGGGCCGGACTGGCCCTGCCGTCCTCGCTCAGCACGGTGGTGGCGGCGGCGGGTGGAGCGTCGGTCCTGATCGCCGGCATCGCCTCCAACGCCCCGGCCGGTTTCGTGGTGTCGGGCGTGCTGGCCACCGCCGCCGGGCTGATGGCCGGGCGCAGCCGACGCCAGTACACCGAGCGGGCCGAGCAGGCCGAGGCGCTGTTGGCCGAGCGGACCCGTGCCGACGCCGAACGCGACCGGGCCGCCGCCCTGGCCGAACGCAACCGCATCGCCCGCGAGATCCACGACGTCCTCGCTCACTCCCTCGGCGCCCTCGCCGTGCAGCTCGACGCGGCCGACGCCGTGCTCGAGGACAGCGGGGACCGCGACCGGGCCCGCCAGCTCGTCCGCCAGGCCCGCACCCTGGCGGTGCAGGGCCTGACCGAGACCCGCCAGGCCGTGCACGCCCTGCGCGACGAGCCGGTCGCCCTCGTCGAGCAGCTCACCGCCCTGGCCGCCCAGGACGGCGCCGCCTTGGACGTCACCGGCGAACCCCACGCTCTCGACCCCGCCGCCGGGGTGGCCCTCTACCGGGCGGCCCAGGAGGCGATAACCAACGCCCGCAAGCACGCCCCGGGCGCCCCCGTGTCGATCCGTGTCGAGTTCGCCGTGGGGCGGACCTCCCTGACCGTCACCAACGGGCCGTCCTCCAAGGAGATCGGGTCGCCCACCCTCGCCGACACCGGCGGCGGCTACGGGCTGGCCGGCATGCGCGAGCGGGTCGAGCTGCTGGGCGGCTCCCTCTCAGCGGCGCCGGAGGGAGCGGGGTTCGCCGTGCGGGTGGCGATCCCCGGATGAGGATCGTCGTAGCCGACGACCAGACGGCGGTGCGGGAGGGCCTCGTCACCCTGCTCGGCACCATGGCCGGCATCGAGGTGGTCGGCGCCGCCGCCAACGGCCAGGAGGCGGTCGACCTGGTCGCCCGGCACAACCCCGACGTGGTGCTGATGGACCTCAACATGCCCGTCCTCGACGGCATCGGCGCCACCACCGCCATCCGCCAGCACCACCCCGCCACTCAGGTGGTCGTCCTCACCACCTACGACGACGACGAGTCGATCGTGGGCGCCTTGCGGGCCGGGGCCATCGGCTACCTGACGAAAGACGCCGGGCGCGACCACATCCGCCGGGCGGTCGAGGCGGCCGCCGCCGGACAGGCGGTGCTCGACCCGGCGGTGCAGGCCCGACTGGTGCGAGCCGTCGGCGAACCACCCCGATCAGCCGCGACGCCCCCCGACGGGTTGACCGAGCGCGAGGCGGAGGTCCTCGGCCTCATGGCCCGGGGCCTGTCGAACCAGGAGATCGCCGGTCAGCTGTTCGTCAGCGAAGCCACGGTGAAGACCCACGTAAACCACATCTTCGCCAAGACCCACAGTCGCGACCGGGCCCAGGCCATCGCCTACGCCCACCGCCACTCCCTGGCCTGACCGCCGGGCGCTAGCGGATCCCCGTGTCGCAGGAGATGTCGACCCGACTCGGCGCGCCGGAGCCGACGGTCACCGGCGTGTTCGGGCACCGGGGGAAGCTCGAGCCCGTCACCACCACAAGCGTGTAGCTGCCGGGCGCCAACGCCAGGGCGTACCCGCCGCTCGAGTCCGTCGTCGTGCTGGCCACGGTGGCGCCCCCCGAGTCGTGCGCCTGAACCTGGCCCGACACCGGTTTGGGGGGACACGGGTTGCCCGCCTGCTCCACCGGACAGGTCGGCCCGGCGGTCACGTAGCCGTAGACCCCGGTCCCGTTGGGCGGCTGCGGCGGTCGGGTGGTGGTGGTGACCGCGGTGGTCGTGGTGGAACGCATGGTCGTCGTCGTTCGCCCAGCGGTCGTGGTGGCGGTCCCCACGCTGACCGGAGGCCCGGTGACGCCGGCCGTTCCGCCGTTGACTGTTCCGCCGTTGGCCGTTCCAGAGCCGCTCGACGCCAGAGCGGTCGTGGAGGTGGAGGCCGGCGTCGTCGTTGAGGAACCGGGGGCCGTCGTGACCGGGGAGCGGCCGCCGGCGCTGACCTTGGCTCCCCCGCCGCCGCAGGCGGACATGGCCAGCCCCAAAGCCAAGACCAGACCACCGAAACGCAGCCTCGGCACCGACCCCCCTGACCTTCTTCGCTCCTGCCCAGGCTACCGCGCTCCTTTTGGGATCCCTTGGGTGAAGGGCAGCCTTTGGCCACGCAGGGGAGCCCGCCCGGAACGGCGAAAGACCCAGCGTGCGCTCCTCGAGGAAGCTGATCGTGGCCGTCGCGTCCCTGGCCACGTGGGTTACCGCCGCCCTGGCCGCCGGGGCCAACCCGGCGTCCACCGGCCCCGTCTCGGTGACGGGAACGGCCAAGTGGGGCGTGACCACCACCACCCTGACCACGCCGCTGTCGTCACCCGCCGGGCCGTCCACCGCCACTGGCGGGCTGTCTCCGGGCAGCTGCCCGTCATCGGCGGGCGGAACGCCGGCCGGCGAGGGCATCCTCCTGGTGAGGATGGCCGGGCCCGGCACCACCTGGGCCAGCCCGACGGACACCTCGGTCGTGGTCGACGCCCAGGTGGACCAAGGGCCGACCCAGGAGATCGTCCTGTTCGCCGGCTCGGACCCGTTCACCTACGAGGGCTTCGTCGGGTCGATCGCCAGCGGACGTCACTGCGTAACTCTCACCGTGCGACCCGACCTGTCCCACGTCACCACCATCACGCCGGCGGTGCAGGTGTCGGGCATCACTTTGGGCGTCGTCCCGTTCGGCAGCACCGACTACCTGCTCGAGTCCCACGATCCTGTGCTGTACGGGCGCAGCACCTCGGCCGTCGGCGACACGCCGCTCATCACCTACGGGCAACAGTCCGCCGATCCCGACGGAGTCGACACCGACCTCTCCTACGTTGTCACCTGGACCCACGAGGACACCGGCGACGGAACCGTGCCCGCCTACGAATGGGGTCTGTGGGGACGGATGACCGACATCGAGACGGTGCTCACCGAGAAGGTGGCCCCCGACGGCAAGATCCTCTCGGCGTCGTATCTCTCGTGCGGGTGCGAGGGCGCTCCCATCTACCCCGACTTCGTGCCGGAGAACCCGGCCAACGGCGGGGAGACCGACAAGCCCTACCCGTCGTCGGGCACGCCGGCTCCGCTCGAGAACCACCTGGCCATCCGGGATGCCACCGGCAACAACGACATCTCCCCGGACGGCACCTCCGCCTACCGCTTCCAGCAGACGCTGGTCGGCGCCCCCGGGCCCGGCCAGGCCCGCGAGACCGCCATGGACCAGAACCCGTGGAGCTACCGGATCTCGGGCCAAGAAGTCGGTCGCGAGACGGTCAGCTCGACCGACTCCCACAACTTCCTCGCCGGCGTGTACCCGCAGTACCTCATCGTCGACATCAACGCCCAGGCCCAGAACACCTCGTCGATCGCCGTCGAGGTGCAGCTGGCCGGCGATCCCACCTGGTACTCCAACGACTACGCCCAGATGACCTCACCCGGTCCGCCCACCACGTTCCCCTTCTACAACGGGGGCCACGCCCGCACCGTCATCAAGCTGCCCCTCGGGTGGAACGGGACACCCATCACCGCCCTGCGGCTGCGCCTCGACGCACCCCCGGGCGGCCCGCCTCCCGCCCTGGTCGGCACCCCCGCCATCGAGCTGATCGAGGTCACCCCCGATTACGCCATCGAGCACCCGTCCTTCCCGGCGCCGTCGGTGGTCACCGCCACCCAGGTGGTCCCCGCTACCGGCGTAATCGGGGCCTGAACGCAGATCGGCTATCGGCGACGGGGCCGCACCGCCCGCCATTTAGTGTCACCAGACGTTGCCGAAAGCGGAGGCGTGGTCGGCGCGTTTGCTCGCATCGGATGACTGAGATTTCCAAGGATACGCCGGGCCTCCCGTGAGCAGATGCGCTGGCGGCCGCCGCCTCAGGCTGCGGGCCTTCCTGCCGAACCTGTAGGTGACCTTGCGCCCCTGGACGGGCGGGGGGCGGCGAGGAGGAGCTATGCGGTTCCACAAGATCGGGATGGTCGCCTTCACCGGCGTCGCCCTGTTGGCCATGTCCACGGCGGCCTCGGCCAAGCCAATCAGCGGCAGCACCTCCACCGCGGCGACCGGCTTCGACGTCTCCTATCCGCAGTGCAGCTCGAGCCTGCCGAGCGCCATCGCCTTCGGCATCGTCGGGGTCAACGATGGGATCGTGTACTCGCCCAACCCGTGCCTGGCGAAGCAGTACCAGTGGGCGGTCAAGGCCACCTCCGCCTCGACCAGCCCTGAGACCAGCGTCTCCTTTTACGCCAACACCGCCGACCCTGGTCCGAGTAGCACCCACTGGCCGAAGGGTCAGCTCTCTCCGAAAGCCTGCTCCGCCGACGCCCCCAGCCAGGGGTGTGACTACGACTACGGCTGGAACGCGGCCACCAACTCCTACAACGACGCCGTGGCCGCCGCCGGATCGTCCGCCAACATCCACGGCGATCCGTGGTGGCTCGACGTCGAGAACGCCAACTCGTGGGTCGACGGGGCCCTCAACATCGCCGATCTGCAGGGGGCGGCCGACGCCCTGGCCCAGCTGAGCGGCGTCACCCCCGGCTTCTACACCAACTCCTCGTCGTGGCAGTCGATCACCGGGTCCACCACCGCCTTCTCCGGTTACCCGGCCTGGCTGCCCGGCGCCCGCAACCTCACCGGCGCCAAGTCGAACTGCACAGCCACCGCCCCCACCCACGGGACGATCACGCTCACCCAGTACTCGTCCTCAGGTCTCGACGCCGACTACGACTGCCAGTAGGAGATGCGCCGGCTAATCCGGTCGCCGTCGCCCCGTGGCCCTGCCAGGGTGGGGCGGTGAGCGACCACATCCGCTCCTACGCGCCGGGTGACGAGCAGGCCGTCGTCGAGCAGGCCCTGGCGGCCTGGGCGCCGGTGTTCGCATCCATGGAAGCGGTCCTCGGCCGGAGCATGTCGGTCCTCCTCCACGGCGAAGACTGGCGGCCGTACCAGGAGGCGGCGGTGCGCCGGACTCTCGGCTCCCAAGGCATGCGCACGTGGGTGGCCGAGGCCGGGGGCGGGGTGGTGGGCTTCGTGTCGGCCAACGTGGCCGACCCCGACCGGGGGCTGGGAGAGGTGGTGATGCTCGCCGTCGAGCCCGGCCACCAGGGCCGCGGCCGGGGCACCGCCCTGACCGAGACGGCCACCGCCTGGCTCGCCGAACAGGGCATGAGGGTGGCCATGATCGAGACCGGCGGGGACCCGGGCCACGCCCCGGCCCGGCGGGTCTACGAGAAGGCCGAGTACCGGCCCATGCCGGTCGCCCGCTACTTCAGGGCCCTCGAGGACGGGCCGCCGCACCTCTAGGTCTTTATAGGGCATCCCCTATAAGGACCCATACCCGGCCATAGGCTGGCGGAGTGGACCCGGTGCGCAACCCCTACAGCCCGGGGGCGGGCACCCGACCGCCGGCGCTGGTGGGCCGCGACCCGGAGATCGAGGACATGGACGTGGCCCTCCGCCGGCTGCGCTCGGGCCGCGACGGACGCAGCCAGATGCTCACCGGCCTGCGGGGGGTCGGCAAGACGGTGCTGCTCAACGAGTACGAGAACCTGGCCGGGGGGCGGGGCTTCCACCACGAGCACATCGAGGTCTCCGAGGAAGGATCCCTCGCCCCCCGCCTGGCGTCGGCGTTCCGCAAGATCCTTTTGGCCATGGACGCCAAGCGACGGATCGGCGAGCGGGCCCGCCACGCCCTCGGGGTGGTGAAAGCGTTCAGCCTGCGCCTGCCGGACGGGCCCGAGCTCGCCATCGACGTCGACGCGGTGGCGGGGCCGGCGGACTCCGGGGTGCTGGCCGACGATCTGGCCGGGCTGTTCGTGGAGGTCGGTCGGGTGGCCGGCGACCACGACACCGGCGTGCTGTTGACCATCGACGAGTTGCACTACGTCGCCCGTCCGACTCTGGCCGCGCTCGTCGTTGGGTTGCACCGGGCCGCCCAGCTGCGGCTGCCGATCACCGTGGCCGGCGCCGGGTTGCCGTCCCTCGCCGCCCTGACCGGCGACGCCAAGACCTACTCGGAGCGGATGTTCACCTACCCCCGCATCGGCTCGCTGTTCCCCGACCACGCCGCCGAGGCGCTGTCGGCCCCGGCGCGCGACGAGGGAGTGGCGTGGGACGACGACGCCATCGAGCGGATCCTCGGGGTGACCCGGGGCTTCCCCTACTTCCTGCAGGAGTTCGCCAAGCAGGCGTGGGACGTGGCCGACGGGCCGGACCGGATCACCGCCGACGACGTCGAACGCTCCCTGCCGGTGTCGATCGCCGAGCTCGATGACGGCTTCTTCCGGGTGCGGGCCGAGCGCACCAACGACACCGAGCGGCTGTACCTGCGGGCCATGGCCGAGCTGGGCCAGGGTCCGGTGCGCAGCTCCGAGGTGGCGTCGGTGTTGGGTACGACCACCAGCGCCCTGTCCCCCACCCGCGACGCCCTGATCAAACGGGCCCTGTGCTACGCCCCCCGCTGGGGCGAGATCGACTTCACCGTGCCGATGTTCGACGAGTTCATGCGGCGCTGGATACCGCGACTCCCCCCGCGCCGGGCCCGCCGGTAGCGGCTCAGGCCTGCTCGAGCCCTTCGCCGAACTCGCGCAGCGTCTCGCTGTGGCGGTTGTCGGCCAGGGCCCGCCCCACCCCGAGCAGGAGGGCGACCGGCCACTCGATGACCTCGGCCACCGCCAAGGTGGCGACCGCCGCATACCAGGCGAGATGGACCGGGGGAGGCAGCGTCACGTCACCGACGAAGGGCACCGTCAGCGTCAGCTCACCACCGGTGACTGCCTTCTCGGCGGCCGCCCTCGGGCCAAAGACCCGGCGGGCCCGGCTGGCACCGGACCCGTTGGCGTTGGTCCTCTTGACGCTGGTCGAGCGTTTGCTGGTCTCAGCCACGACGCCTCCTCTGGCACGATCCCACGACCGCGCGTTCCCGGTCAACGGGCGACCCACACCTCCCGCCGCCCGGCGGTGTCTAGGCAGCATTCGTCATTGTCCCCGACCCCGCCGACCTCTTACCGTGGTCACGTTGCGCCAACCGGCGACTACGCCTGGGAGGCCGAAATGGGCGCTGCGGTGACGCCTCACAACCGCTGGGAGAGCCGGCGGGGAGCGGCCCTGCTGGTGCGGGCCGTGGTCCTCGCCGCCCCGCTGGGGGCGGGGCTGGGCGCCTCCATCCTCGTGGGCCGGGCCCTCGGGCATCCGGCGGGGGCGTGGGACGTGGCCGGCTGGTGGTGCACGGTGCTGGCGACGTCACTGGTGACGGTGGCGGTGATCGACCGAGCCGCCCGCCGCCTGCTCCCGCTGGCCGTCCTGTTCCGCCTGTCGCTGGTCTTCCCCGACCGGGCCCCGTCGCGCTACCGGGTGGCCCTGCGGGCCGGCTCCATCCGCCGGCTGGAGGAGCGGGCCCGCTCGGGTGAGGTGATGGGGAGCGACGCTCGCTCGGCGGCCGAGGAGGTGCTGGTTCTCTCCGCCGCCCTGGCCCGCCACGACACCACCACCCGGGGCCACTCCGAGCGGGTGCGGGCCCTCACCGAGCTGATCGCCGACGAGATGGGCCTCTCCGGCGACGACCGCGACAAGCTGCGGTGGGCGGCCCTGCTGCACGACGTGGGCAAGCTCAGCGTCGATGCGCACGTGTTGAACAAGCCGGGGGCGCTGGACGAAGCCGACTGGGAGGCGGTCAAACGGCATCCGGCCGAGGGGCTGCGCATCACCGCCCACCTGCGCGACTGGCTGGGCCCGTGGACGCTGGCCATCGGGCAGCACCACGAGCGTTGGGACGGCAGCGGCTACCCGGACGGGCTGCGCGGCGACGACATCTCGCGGGCGGCCCGCATCGTGGCGGTGGCGGACGCCTACGACGTGATGACGAGCGTGCGGTCCTACAAGCGCCCGGTGGGACCGGCCGCGGCCCGGGCCGAGCTGGCGGCCTGCGCCGGCCGCCACTTCGACCCCGACGTCGTGCGGGCGTTCCTCGACGTGTCGCTGGGACGGCTGCGGCTGGCCCTCGGGCTGGGCGGCGCCTTGGCCTTCCCGCTCATCCCCCGGGCGTTCCTCGGCATCATCCAGCCGGTGAGCGCCGGGGCGGTGGCGACCATGGTGGCGGCCGCCGGCGGCCTCCTGCCCATCGCCACCCCGGCCGTGGCCCCCCTGGCACTCGGCGAGCCGCAGTCGCCGGTGGTGGTGGAGGCTCCCCCTCCGGTTCCGCTGGGCGCGGTGGTGCCCGACCCGGCCGTGGCCCCAGCCGTCGCCCCCGCCGCTACCCGGCCGCCGGCGGCGACGGCAGCCCACGCCGCCACCCCTGCCGTCAGCCCGCGCCTCGTCGCCGCCCCGACCCATCACCAGATGGCAACGCGACCGGCGCCGACCGCCAGCGTCGCCACCGCCCCGGTGATCACCATCCCCCGCCCCACCCGCATCGCCATAACCGGCCTCGTCACCGACACCGCCGCCCTCGTTCGCAAGTCGGTGACGGTGACGGTGGCGCCGAGGCACGGCAGCTACGTCGTCGACTCCGACGGCGGGATCCACTACCAGCCGGCCCGGGGTTACACCGGGCCCGACAGCTTCGGCTACTCGGTGTGCGACGTGCTGGGCCGCTGCTTCAGCGGGACCGTCGACCTGACGGTGGTCTGAGGGCGCCCTCCCACAGCTTCGACCAGGCGTCGAGGTAGGAAAGGACCGGCACACCGAACGGCTCCTGGCCCCAGGTGCCGATCTGGGCGGCGTAGTGGCTGAGTGACCCGATGGCGGCCACGGCGAGGGCCCCCGCCTCGGCCGGCGCCACCCCGTGGGCGGTGAGGATGTCGGCGGCCATCCCGTAGCCGTCGTCCCACGCCGCCGCCACCGCCGGGCGCACCCCGGCGGGTAGCGAGGTGACGTCGAGAGTCACCTGCAGCACCGGCTGCTCGGTGGCGAGGAACTGGGCCAGGGCGCCGACCAGGTCGCGCATCTCGGCGGCCAGGGTCCGCGCCGTGCCGCGCTGCCGGCGGGACTCGGCGAGGGCGGCGCGAAGCTCGCGCACCCGGGCGTGGTACTGCTCGACGGCGGCAAGGAGAAGAGCCTCCTTGGAGGGGAAGTGGCGGTACAGGCCTCCGCTGCCGGGCCGCAGCCCCACAGCTCCTTCGATCTCGGCCACCGACGTGCCGGCGTAGCCCCTGGCCGCGAACAACCGCATGGCCGCCTGCACCAAACGCTGCCGGGTGTCGGTGCGCCGGCCGTCGACCGCCGGCTCAGTCGTGGTCGAAGGCACCGGCCGCCTCCCAGCGACGCATGGCCTCGGGGCGGACGATGCGCAGCGACTCGAACTCGTCGAGCAGCTTCTTCAGCTGGCGCATGAGGGCCCGACGGGCCGGGGACACCCCCCGGGCCGCCTCGAACTCCTCCTCGGTCATGTAGGGGGCCAGCTGGTTGGTGTAGCGGATGGGCAGGAACGACTGGCGGTCGACCAGCTGCTGGGCGCCGAACTCGGCGATGTTCTGCACCTCGGTCACCTGGGCGTCGTCGAGCGCCGGCATCCCCTCGTGCAGCCAGCGCCGGGCGTAGGCGATGTGGCGGGCCTCCTCGCTGGTGTGGGCCTGGCCCATCGACACCAGGATGGGGTGCAGCGGGCGACCGTCGACCCCCTTGGCCAGATCGGGGTCCTTCTTCATGGCCTCGTTGAAGTCGTCTCCGACGAACTCGAACAGCAGCACGTTCACCCAGAACGCCTCGGGCAGGCGCACGGCGATGTCCTCGGTGAAGTCGGCGATCATCTTGCCCCACCCGTTCTCGCCGGCCGACACCGTCTCGATGTCGTCGTTGATCCTGACCCAGTGGTTGAACATGGCCATGTGCTGGCACTCCTCGGCCACCTCGTGGAGCAGGTACCGGTAGCTCGGGTCGTAGGGGTCGATCGTCCACAGCATGGCCAGGATCCCCTGGTTCAGCAGATGCTCGCCGTGGGCCACGTTGCGCATCAGCTGGGTCATCTCCCAGCGCTCCACGAAGCTGCGTTGCGCCGGGGTCAACCGCTGGTAGAGCTCGCTGTCGGAGAAGACCGACTGGCCCGCCGGCATGTAGGCCCACTCGTCGGTGAGGGGCACCGACCAGTCGATGACGTCAGTGTCGAACGGGTACCAGCGCCGCTTGGCGCTGGCCGTGTTCAGCCTCTCGGCCACCTGGGCCGGCACGTCGACGACGACCATGGAGCGCCTCCCGCAGAAGATCAGTAAGTGCGTACTTATCTAATCCCAGCAGGGGCCGTCCGGCAAGCATTCGGAGAGGGCGGCGGGGGTTCAGGCGGCCGAGGCCACCCCCGCCCGGCGGCCCACGGCGCGACGGCCCAGCCGGTGACGCCGGGGGCCGGTAGGCCGCGCCTCGGCCGGCGGGCGGTGCCACAGCCAGCGCCGCCCGGCCCGGTGGTTCAGGGCCGCCACCTGGATGGGCGGCTGCTCGGCGGCCGGGACCGGCCCGGCCCGCAACGCCGACAGCAGGGCCTCGGTGGCCACAGCCGAGCCCAGCCAGGAGGCCACGTCGGGCGGCAGCGGACGGCGGAGGGTGAGGTTCTCTGACACTGGTGTAGAGAATATACAGTGTTGTATCTTCTAGTCAAGAGTGTTAACTGTCACACTGGCCGGGTGGCCGTCGAGAAGCTGACCCCGGAGCGGCGCCGCCAGCGGACCCGCGACACGCTCCTCGACGCCGCCGAGGAGGTGTTCGTCCGCCGGGGCGTGCCCGGCGCCTCCATGGAGGAGATCGCGGCCGAGGCCGGGTTCAGCCGGGGGGCCATCTACGCCCACTTCGGGTCCAAGGACGACCTGCTCCTGGCGGTGATGGACCGGTTCATACGCCGCCAGCTGGAGCAGTACCTGCAGCTGGCCCGGCCCGACGACCCGGTGGGAACCGCCATCGACGCGGCGGAGCTGGTGCGCAAGACCGTGTCGCGGGACCTGGTGCCGCTGGAGCTGGAGCTGCGCATGAACGCCCTGCGTCATCCCGAGCTGCGCCAGCGCCTGGTCGAGGCGGACCGCCGGGTGAGCGACGAGCAGGCCCGGCTGATCGAGCGGATGCTCGGCGGCCCCGAGCGGCTGCGCATCCCGGCCCAGGACCTGGCCGATCTGGGGCGGGCGGCGGTCAACGGGCTGCTGCAGTGGGCCGCCGTCGACGAGGAGCGCCGCGACCGCTACGAGCGGCTCATCCAGACCATGTTCCTGCTGCTGACCGAGGCGGTGACCCGCCCGGTCGAGTGAGCGCCGGGCCGACCCCTACCGGGCCCAGATGTCGTTGCAGCGCTCGCAGACTTCCTCGGGGATGACGCCCGCCCGCATGAGCAGGGCGAAGACCTTGCAGCCGAGGCAGTAGCCGAACACCGACTCGAGGGTGGCGGCCGCCACCAACAGGCCGAGGACGACGTAGGCGGCGCCCCGCAGCCCGAAGCCGAGGGCGAGGACAGCCGCGGTCAACGAGAAGGTCAGCCCGATGGCCTGGGCGAAGCGCTTGGGCGGCCCCGGCACCGGTCGAGCCTCGACGGGGAGCCGGGGGGTCACCACCCGGGTCACCAGCTGGCCCAACGGGCTGAGGCTGGGGCCGGTCAGCACCCGGGCGAAGAACCCGTAGGCGAGGGGGATGGTCAACCACGGCTGGTCGAACACGATGGTGGCCAGGGCGATCAGCACCACCCCTCCGGCGACCAGCCGGGCCGACACCTCGTTGACCGGGTCGGGAAACGAGAACAGCGAGCCAGTGGCCGAGGGTCGGTCGAGCTGCTGGGCGGTGGCGCTCATCACATCCATCTCCTTGAGCTCACGGCTGAGCTCGGTACGTGCCGGTGAGATGCCAGACACCGGTGAAGTTGTTGAACGGGCCGCCTACGATCCGGCTGGACCAGTCGAGGACGAACCGATGATTCCTCTGGTCGAACGTGCCCACGGGTGCCGACGCCGGCCCGGGCCGAACCGGACCCGGCTTCGGAGCGCCCTGATTGAGCTCCTCGCCGTTCCAGCTGACCGAGAAGGCCTGCAGCTGGCCGGCGAGCGCCGTTCCTCTCACACTCAGCGCCGGCGGGGGCGTGCTGATTCCCGTGCGCGGATCTCGTGGGCTGGTGAAGGCGGCGAGGCCCACCCCGAACCACAGCACCGGCTGGATGATGGCGCCGCCCAGACCGTTGGCGGCCCCGTCGAAGGCCGGCAGCGGCGCCGGTTGGTAGCGGCCCAGCCGCAGCCCCTGGGTGCCGGGCGCCACCGGCGTCCACGTCTTGTTGGCACAGCTCGAGTCGGCGTTGACGACGTAGGGGCCGCTGGCCAGGGTGCCGCCCGGCTGGAGCATCCTGAACCAGGAGCCGGACACGTTCCCGTAGCGGTCGCAGGATCCGGCCTGGATCCGGAGCACTCCCCTCAGCGGCCCGGCGATCGGCGCCGGTGGCCGCGGTGGGGGTGGCCCCCCGCAGGCCGACCACCAGGTCCCGGCGACGAGGACGGCGATGCCGCCGACCAGCCGCCGTCGAGTCACCCTCCGACCTTGCCACGGGCCCCCACGATAGGAAACCCGACCTGTTTGGTCAACTTTTACGCCGACCCTCCCCCCGGCGCCGGCACGGGCACCGGGTCAGCGTGGTGGGCGAGCGGCCGTTCTAGGTAGCCGGGGCCCCGCTCAACAACCGGACGGCGAAGTCGGCGTAGGTCTCGGCCACGTCCTCGATGTCGTAGGCCCGCTGGTCCCACCACTCGGCCACGCGGATGCCCATCGAGCCGATGGCGGCGTAGCCCAGCCACGGGTCCGAGACGTGGAACACCCCCCGGCTCATGCCCCGGTTGATCACGTCGAGGATGAGCTGCTCCGAGTTGCTGCGGATGGTCAGCACCCGGTCGCGGTTGGCCTCGGACAGGGCCGGCAGCTCGCGGTTGCAGACCCGGGCCAGCAGCGGATAGGTGGCGTGCAGCCGGACGTGGGCGGCCACGACGTGGCGGATCTGGCTGAACGGATCGGCTCCGGCGTCGAGCAGGGCGTGGCGGAGCATCTCGTAGTGCTCCTCGTGCCCGATGTACATGAGCTGAAAGAGCAGCTCCTCCTTGGACTCCAGATGGGCGTAGATCGAGCTGGCCCGGATGCCGGCGGCCTCGGCGATCTCGCGCACGGACACCCCGTGGAAGCCCCGCTCGCCGAAGCGGAGGAGGGCCTCCTCCAGCAGCCGGCGGTGGGTGCCGTCCGCCGTGGACCGCGCCGGCAGCAAGGCGATGACTGTGGCCAACCTGTCTCCCCAGTTGGTGACCGTACGCCCGTTAGTCTGACCAAGCACCGAGAGGCGGGTCAACCGGGCGTCCCGGGGGCCGATAAGCGCCCGCCGGCTGAGGCTTTCGGAGCTCTTGACAGCATCGGCGCCGGCAGTACATCCTCTGGCGTCGGAAACGAACGACCGTTAGGTCGTCGGCGGCTGGGGAGCTGGGGTTGGACTTCTACGAGGTGCCCGTAGCGGGCGGCGTCCTGCGGGTCGCCCGGTGGGGCGACGGTCCCGTGGTGCTCGGCATCCACGGCATCACCGCGTCGTCGATGTCGTTGGCGCCGGTGGCCCGCCACCTGCCGGAGCACCGGCTGTTGGCCCCCGATCTGCGAGGGCGGGGAGCGAGCAACGCCCTGCCCGGGCCGTTCGGCATGGCCGCCCACGCCGCGGACTGCGCGGCGGTGATCGAGCACGCCGGCGGAGGGCCGGCGGTGGTCATAGGTGAGTCGATGGGCGGGTTCGTGGCCGCGGTGCTGGCCGCTACCCGACCCGAGCTGGTGGAGCGGGTCATCCTCGTCGACGGCGGGCTCGTCCCCCACGTGGCCCCCCAGGTGGACGACGTCGACGCCACCATGGAGGCGGTCCTGGGACCGGCCATCGCCCGGCTCTCCCAAATCTTCCCCAGCCAGGAGCCCTACCTCGACTTCTGGCGGGCCCACCCGGCCGTGTCGGAGGAGTGGAACGACGACGTCGAGGCCTACCTCGCCTACGACCTCGAACCGGCCGACGGTGGCTTCCGGTCGCGGGTGTCAGCAGCCGCGGTGCGGGCCGACTCCGAGGACACCCTCGTTCGCACCTCCTCCATCGCCGACGCCCTCGAGCGGCTGAGCTGCCCGGTCCACCTCCTGCGGGCGCCCCGCAACCTGCTCAACCAGCCGACCCCGCTGATCTCCGACGACCTGGTCGAGGAGTGGAGGGCCGTCCTCACCAGCGAGGAGATGGTGGCCGACACCAACCACTACACGATCGTCCTGGGCGAGAGGGGCGCCAAGACGATCGCCGAGCGGGTGGTGTCGGGATGAGGCGGCTGGCCTCGGTCCTGGCCGGGCTGGCCGCCGTCGCCGGCGGGGTGGCGACCTCCCCGGCGCTGGCCGGTTCCCAGCCGACGGCGCCGTGCGCCGAGCCGGCGCCGGCCCAGACCGGCCCTGCTCCGGCCAGCGCCGCCACCCCGGACGACCCGGGCCAGCTGACCGAGTACTGCTACTCGGCGGCGGGCCTGCCCCCGCGCGACTACTTCGTGTACGTGCCCAACCTGCCCGAGCCGACCGACGGTTGGCCGATCCTCGTGTTCCTGCACGGCTGCGAGCAGAACAGCCGCGACGTCGCCCTCGGCACCCGCTTCGACAACCTGGCCGACCACCCCCGGGCCGGAATGTCGCCCTTCGTCGTCGTCTACCCCCAGCAGACGGTCGCCCAGAACAGCTCGGCTCCGTTGGCCGACGGCAACGGGGCCGCCTGCTGGAACTGGTTCCTTCCCGAGGACCAGCACGCCGGCAGCGGCGAGCCGGCGACGATCGCCGGCATCACCAACCTGGTGCGCAAGCTCGAGGACGGCGACCGCCGACGGGTCTACGTCGACGGGATATCGGCCGGCGCCGACATGTCCGTCATCCTCGGCGCCACCTACCCGAACGTCTACGCCGCCATCGGCGCGGTGGCCGGTTGCGCCTACGCCACCTGCGCCGACGAGACCGGCCAGCTGGCCTACCAGGAGATGCAGCACGCACCAGGGGGAGCGCGGGTGGTGCCGGCGTTCGTCGAGCAGGGCACGGGCGACACCCTCAACGCCTTCCCGCTGGGCCAGGGCCTGGTGCAGGGATGGCTGGGCACCGACGACCTGGCCGACGACGGGCAGATGAACGGCTCGGTGAGCCACACGCCGACGTCCATCCAGAACTTCGACTTCAGCCAGACACCCCAGCCCGGCACCGGCAACATCTGCGAGCCGAAGAACTCGACGTTCCCCTGCCCCGGGGGCGCCGTCGGCTTCCAGGGCAGCTACCCGTACACGGTGGAGCACTTCGGGTCGACCACGGTGTGCCCGACCCAGGACGTCCTGCAGTTCTGGGTCGTGCACGGGCTCGAGCACGCCTATCCCGACGGGGACTACCGCGCCACCTTCACCGATCCGCTGGGCCCGGACATCACCACCGCGGCCTGGACCTTCTTCAGCCAACACCCGATGGACACCTGCAAGACAGGCGGAGGTCACTCATGAGCAAGCACAAGCTGCTGGCGGCGCTGACGGCGCTGGCCCTCGGGCTGGCCGCCTGCGGCAGCAACGGGGCCAAGACCAGCGTGAAGCAGGGCTATCCGGGGCAGGGCTCGCCCGGCCAGGCCGGCGCCACGACCAGCACGACCGGGGCCGCCCCGGGGGTCCAGTCAGCGTCGGGCAACGGCAACACGCTGAGCGCCACCAGCAATGGCAGCGGCTCGTCGGGTGGCGGCGTGTACGCCGGCAACGGCAACACCTCCGGAGGACCGCCGGCGTCGATCGGCACCCCGTCGGGCTTCCGCTACACGCCGGCGAGCCTGTTCTCCGGCCCGGCCAACACCCAGGGCATCACCAGCTCGACGATCACGTTGTGCATGCACGCCGCCACCGTCTTCGGCAACGTGTTCAACGAGCGCCCCCAGGACATCGGGGTCTACTGGAACTGGTTGAACGCCAACGGCGGGGTCATCGGCCGCAAGGTCAACCTCACCATCGAGGACGACGCCTACACGCCCCAGGGCGCCCAGCAGGCGGCCCAGCAGTGCGAGGCCCTCAACCCGTTCTTCGTGATCGGCGGCATCGGCTTCGACCAGGACCCGGTGGTCCGCCAGATCGCCGAGCAGGACCACTTCATCTACATCTACACCATGGCCGACCAGGGGACCGGCAAGTACAACTACAGCTTCACCGGCTCCCCCACCATCCAGCAGGACGGGACCTGGAACGCCCAGGCGCTGATCGACAACCACTACCCCGGCCCCTACGGCGCCGTGTACGTGAACGACGCCGCCTGGCTGGGCGGGTGGACCACGTTCAAGTCGTACATGGACGCCCACGGCGGGTCGTCGGTCGACAAGAACGCCTACACCACCAACAGCGGCGGTGACACCAGTGGCTTCCAGGCCTACATCACCCAGCTGAAGCTGGCCGGGGTCAAGACCGTCTACCTCTGGATGAACGCCCTGGCCGCCGACGCCTTCGTGGAGCAGGCCGCCAACCAGGGCTACTACCCCGCCTACGTCACCCCCGACGGGTTCAACCTGGTGACCCAGACCGTCGGCCAGAACATCGACGACAAGAGCCCGGCCATCAAGCCGGCCATGGGCGTGTGGATCACCCCCGCCTTCGATCCCAACAACCACAACGTCGCCTGGTGGCCGCAGGAGAAGGCCATGCTCGACGCCTACGCCCAGTACGACTCGGGTCACACCCCCGACGACATCGACTGGATGGCGTGGCTGGCCTTCCAGCAGATCACCGACCTGCTCAACACGTGCGGCACCACCTGCAACAAGAACGACATCGCCGGCATCTTCCACTCCGGATGGCAGGACACCCGCTACCCGCTGTGCCCGGTGGACTTCCGCAACAACCCGAACTTCGGTGGCGTGTCGGCCAACCTGTTCGTCGCCACCCGCGAGGGGAACCAGACGGTTTGGCGCCAGCCGGTGAGCTGCGCGTCGAAGTTCTAAGCGCATGCACTTCCCCATTCTCGAGGTGACCGTCCTGGGGCTGGCCAACGGCGCCATCTACGCCCTGACCGCCCTGGGGCTGTCCCTCGTCTACAAGGCCACCCGGGTGGTCAACTTCGCCCAGGGCGAGATCGGCACCCTGGCCGCCTTCGTGGCCTGGGAGGTCGTGGTCAAGGCCCACCAGAGCTGGGCCGAGGGCGCCCTGGCCGCGGTGGCGGTGGCGGCGGCGGTGGGATGGCTGATGCACCGGTTCGTGGCCACCCCCATGCGCAACGCCTCGCGGGTGTCGGTGATGATCGCCACCCTGGGGGTCGCCTTCCTGCTCTTCGGCGTCGAAGCCAAGCTGTTCGGGCCCAGCCCGGAGATCCTGCCCCCGCCTCTCGCCCGCTCCAGCTTCACCGGCGTCACCGTCGGCGGATACCTGCTGACTCCCGTCTACCTGTTCGCCCTGGCCGCGGCGGCGGTGGCCGCCGCCGTGTTCGCCACCGTGCTGCGCCGCACCCGGTTCGGCCTGGGCGTGCTGGCCAGCGCCCAGGACCCCGAGACGGCCCGGCTGCTCGGCGTCCCCGCCGCCCGGGTGTCGGCCTTCACGTGGATCGCCGCCGCCGTGCTGGGGGCGGTGGCCGGCCTGCTCACCGCCCCGACCCAGGGCGTCTTCTATCCGTTCTTCATGTCCGGCACCCTGTTCTTCCGGGGCCTGGTGGCCGCCCTCATCGGCGGGCTCGGCAGCCTGTCGGGGGCGGTCGTCGGCGGCCTCGTCGTCGGGGTGGTGGAGGCCTACTCCATCGAGCAGTTCATCCATTCCCCCGGGCTGCCGGAGGTGGTGCTCCTCGTCCTCGTGCTCGCCGTGTTGCTGCTGCGGCCCCAGGGGCTGGTGGCGCGAAGGGCGCTGGCATGACCGCCGTCACCGAGCGCCGGTCGGGCCCGGCCACCGCCGCCGCCGAGGCGGCCGTCCCCGAGGGACCGCCCGAGATTCCGAGTTCGAGCCCGCTCGACCGACTGGCCCGGCTGCGGTCGCACCCGCTGGCCGTGCCGGCCGCCTGCGTGGTCCTGGCCGTGCTCCTGCCCCTGGCCGGCGGGCATGCGATCTCCGAGCCCACGATCAACACCTTCAGCTACGGGATCCTCGCCGGGCTGCTGGCCCTGTCGCTCAACATGATCACCGGCTACGCCGGTCCGGTGTCACTGGGCCAGGCCGCCTTCCTCGGGGTGGGGGCCTTCGCCACCGGGCTGGTCGTCACCAAGTCGGGGCTCCCGTCGGCGGCCGCCTTCCCGGTAGCCGTGGTGGCCAGCGCCCTGGTCGGCGCCCTCGGCGCCCTGCTGGTGGGTTTGCCGGCGCTGCGGCTGCGGGGCATCTACCTGGCCCTTTCCACCTTCGCCTTCGCCGACGCCGTCGACCACTACTTCTTCAACCTGCAGAAGCTGACCGGCCTGGGCTCGGGCATCACCGTCCCCCGCCCCCACCTCGGGCCGTTGTCGCTGCACACCAGCAGCAACTACATCGTCGTGCCGCTGCTCGCCCTCGCCGTCATCTGGGTGTTCGACCAGCGGCTGCGGGGCACCCGGCTCGGCCGCTCGCTGATCGCCATCCGCGAGAGCGAAGAGGTGGCGGCCAGCTTCGGGGTGCGGGTGCCGTGGGCCAAGCTCGCCGCCTTCCTGGCCAGCGGGGCGGTGGCCGGGCTCACCGGGGCGCTGTTCGCCTACCAGGTGACGGTGGTGAACAAGAACAGCTTCACCCTCGACCAGTCGCTCTTCTACCTGATCATCGTGGTGGTCGGCGGGCTGGGCTCGCGGGGCGGGGTGCTGGCCGCCGGCGTGCTGTTCATCGCCCTGCCCAAGTGGCTGGCGGCCCTGCAGGGCTGGGACTTCATCGTCGCCGCCCTCCTGCTGGTGTTCACCCTGGCCCGCCACCCCGGCGGCTTCCCGGGCATGCTGGCCGAGGCCCGCGACAAGCGCATGCTGCGCCGGGGCCACGACGACCTCGACAGCGAGCTGCCCGCCGCGGCCGCCGCCACCGAGCCTCCGGGCCCGGACCAGCGCCCGGCGACCGGGGGGCGCCTCGAGGTCACCGGCGTCACCGTCCGCTTCGGTGGCCTGACCGCCGTCAACGGCGCCGGCCTGGTGGTGGAGCCGGGCGAGGCCGTCGGCCTCATCGGTCCCAACGGCGCCGGCAAGTCCACCCTGTTCAACGCCATCAGCGGCTTCGTCACCCCCAACTCCGGGCGGGTCCTCCTCGACGGCGAGGACGTGACCGATCTGCCCGCCCACGAGCGGGCCGGCCGGGGTCTGGGACGGACCTTCCAGCAGGTGGGCCTGGTCAAGGGGGCCACCCTGGTCGAGAACCTCATGCTCGCCCAGCACGTGCGGATCGGCTCGGACATGGGGCCGCTGGTCGGCACCCGGGCCGGGCGGGCGGCCGAGGAGAGCTCCCGGGCCCGGGCCCACGAACTCCTGGAGGAGATCGGCCTGACCCGCTACGCCGAGGTGAGGGCGGCCGCTCTGTCCACCGGCCAACAGCGTCTGGTCGAGCTGGCCTGCGCGGTGGCGGCCCGACCCCGGCTCCTGCTCCTCGACGAGCCGTCGGCCGGGCTGTCCCCGGCGGCGGCCGAGCACCTCGCCGGCCAGCTCGCCGCCCTCCGGGCCCGCCACGCCACCAGCCTGCTGCTGATCGAGCACCACCTGCCCCTGGTGCTGGCGGTGTGCGAGCGGTGCTACGTCCTCGACGCCGGCAGCATCCTCGCCGAGGGCCCGAGCAAGAAGGTGGTGAAGCGGCCCGAGGTAGTGGCCGCCTACCTGGGGGAGGCCCCATGAGCCTGCTGGTCGTCGAAGAGCTGGTGGCCGGCTACGGCAGCCACACCGTGCTGCACGGGGTCGCCTTCGAGGTGAGCGAAGGCGAGGCCGTGGCCATGCTCGGGCTCAACGGGGCCGGCAAGTCGGTCACCCTGCGCTGCGTCACCGGCATCCTGCCGGCCTGGTCGGGGCGGATAACCCTCGACGGCAAGGACATCACGGGCGCGTCGGCGGAGGCCCGCACCCGGCTCGGCATCGCCACCGTCCCCCAGGGGCGGGGCATCTTCCCCGACCTGTCCGTCGAGCAGAACCTCCGCCTCGGCGGCTACCGGCTGCCCGCCCGCACCTACCGCGAGCGGCGCGAGGAGCTGCTGGCCCGCTTCCCCGTCCTGGCCGAGCGGGCCGAGCAGCGGGCCGGCACCCTGTCCGGAGGCGAGCAGGCCGTCCTGGCCGTCAACCGGGCCCTGCTCTCCAAGCCCCGGCTGCTGATCCTCGACGAGCCCACCGCCGGCCTGTCGCCGGCCGCCACCGCCACCCTGCTCAGCCTGCTGACCGGGCTGCGCGACGCCGGCACGACCCTGCTGGTCGTCGAGCAGAACGTGGGGTTCGCCCTGACCATCGCCCACCGGGCCCTGCTCATGCAGAAGGGGCGGGTGATCCAGGAGGCCTCGCCCGACAAGCTCGGCGACCGCCGGGCCCTGCTCGCCGCCCTCGGCGCCGGGGAGCTGAGCAAGCCCGCCCGCCGGCGGGCGCCGGCCAAGACGGCCAAGGGCGCCGCCGGCGCCGCCAAGGCCGCGGCCGGCTGAGCGGGCCGGAGGGAACCCGGCCGGCGCCGTCGAATCTGGAGGCGTGCTCGCCCGGGCCGTACGCGTCGCGCTCGTCCTCGCCGTGCTGACCTCGGGGCTGGCGGCCACCGCCGCCCACGCCGCCGGCGGGCCCTGTCCCGTCCTGGTCCTGAGCGCCATGCCCCTCGAGGCGGCGCCGATCCTCGCCCACGCCCGCGTCGACCCGAACCCGGCCTACACCTACAACGGGCGCGGCTTCTGGGCCGGCAACGTGGAGGGGAACCGGGCGGTGATCGCCCTCACCGGCATCGGCATCCAGAACGCCACCCATACCACCACCGCCGCCTTCGCCCACTTCGGCTGCTTCTCGGCCGTGGTGTTCTCGGGCACGTCGGGAGGCGACTACATCGGGGACGTCATGGTGCCCTCGCGCTGGACGCTCGACGGCAGGCACTTCCTCGCCACCAGCCCGTCGACGCTGGCCGCCCTGCGCACCGCGCTGGCCCGCCCGGTGCCCCTCGAGCAGTCGACTCCGGTCGGCGACCCCGCCTGCCTGTGCGGCGTCACCCCCCGGGCTCCGGTCAACCTGCCGGTGACCGTCGAGCACAAGCCCCGGGTCGAGGTCGGGGGCAACGGGTACTCGGGCGACGGCTTCGGCGGCCGGGCCCTCCCCTGCGTCCCCGCGGCCAACGACGTGTTCGGGTGCTGGCCCTGCCCCTTCGTCGACGCCCAGGCCGCCCGGCAGGGGCAGAACCTCGCCACCACCGTGCCGCCCTTCCTCGAGCCGTCGTTCTTCACCGGCTACGGGGCCGCCTCGGCCACCCCGCCGGGCACCTACGTGAGCGAGGACATGGAGACGGCCGCGGTGTTCTCGGTGGCCGCCGCCCACCACGTGCCGTTCATCGGCTTCCGCGCCGCGTCCGACGGGGGCGGCGACCCGCTGCACCTGCCCGGCTTCCCCGCCGAGTTCTTCGTCTACCGTCAACTGGCCGCCGACAACGCCGCCTCGGCCGCCCTCGCCTTCCTGCACCAATGGAGGATGTCCGCATGACCCGTGCCCTGGTTCTGAGCGGTGGCGGACCGGTGGGGATCGCCTGGGAGACCGGCATCGTCACCGGGCTGGCCGATGCCGGCGTCGACCTGGCCGACGCCGACCTCATCGTGGGGACCTCGGCCGGCGCCGCCGTGGGCGCCCAGATGGCGATCGGCCTCGACCTCACCGAGCAGCTGAGCCGCTTCCACCGCCCGGCCTCAGGATCCGCCGGCCCGGCGGCCGGCGCCGGGCTGGCCAAGCTCATCGAGCTGATGACCGAGCCGGGTGACCCCGAGGAGCGCCGGCGGCGGATCGGCCGCTACGCCCTGGAGGCCGACACCGCCCCCGAGGCGGCCTTCGTGGCCTCGTTCGAGCACCTGAGGGCCAAGCGGTGGCCGGCCCGGTTCCGCTGCACGGCTGCCGACGCCGAGAGCGGCGAGTTCGCCGTCTGGGAGGGGCAGCCCGGGGTGGACCTCGACCGGGCGGTGGCATCGAGCTGCGCCGTGCCCGGCATCTTTCCGCCCATCACCATCAACGGCCGGCGCTACATCGACGGCGGCATGCGCTCGCTCACCAACGCCGACCTGGCCGCCGGCCATGACCGCGTCCTGGTCGTCACCCTGACCGGCGGGGCCCGGTCCGCCGGCGCCGGACCGTGGGCCGAGCACCTGCGTCGCACCAGCGCGGCGGAAAGGGAGGCGATCGCCGCCGCGGGGGGCGTCGTCGAGGTGGTAGGGCCCGACGCCGAGGCCTCGTCCGTCATGGGCCTCAACCTGATGGCCTCCGACCGCCTCCTGGAGGTCGCCGAGGTGGCCCGGAGCCAGGCCAAGCGGGAGGCCGACCGGCTGGGGGATTTCTGGGCGGCGTAGCCTCCCCGGGCCGGTGAACCTCGACATCGACATCCTCTACCGCCAGCACCTCGCCGACAGCGACCGGCGCGTCCTGCGCTCGCTCGGCGCCGACGAGGGACGGGACCTCGACGCCGTCCTGTCGGATCCCGCCCTCGAGGAGGCCCTCCTGTCGCCGGAGGGGCACACCGAGCTGGCCCACACCTCGCCGTTCCTCACCTTCGCCGTGGCCGTGCACCGCACCGCCGCCCGCCTGGGCACCGCCACCTACGTCGAGGAGCGGTGGGCCCCCCGCCGGCGGGTGCCGGTGTTCGACGTCGGCCCCATGCGCGACCTGCTGGCCGCCGCCGAACGGCGGTTCTTCCTCGTGGAGCTGCTGGCCTCCTACACCCACGTGGCCAGCGGGGCCACCTGGCAGCGCACCCGGCGGGGGTGGCGACGGCGCCGGTTCAGCGAGCTCGACCCGGTCCGCCTGGCCGAGCTGCTCGAGGTGGTGCCGGCGCCGGAGCAGGCCGGCATCTACCGCCGGCTCGGCGACCTCGCCCTGTTCCTGACCGGCGTCTTCCCCGATCACATCGGCCTCGCTCCGTCGGCCACCGACCGGCTGCTGCGCCTGTCGGGCTGGCGGCTGGCGCCCGAGGACCGCCCCGGCACCCCGGAGCTGCTGGAGAGCCTGGGCCGGCGCTGGTACCGGTTGGCGGCCAGCCGGGCGCTGGCCCCGCTGCCGGTGGTGGCCGAGATCTCCGAGCGGTTCGTCGACGCCCGCCGCGTCCTCAACGTGGTGACGGACTGGTATCTCTTCCCGCTGCGCGACCAGTGGTTCGGGCGGGTCTGACGTGGGACCGCTGGCCGGGCTGCGCGTCGTCGACCTGACCGACGACACCGGGCGCTTCGCCACCAAGCTGCTGGCCGAGTGCGGCGCGTCGGTCGTCCGCCTCGGCACCGGATGGGCGGGCCCGACCATGAGCGCGCCCGACGCCGCCGCCGGCGGCGGGCTGCTCGACTGGTGGTACGACGGGGGCAAGGCCCGGATCGACTCGGACCTCGACACCGAGGAGGGCCGCCACGCCTACCGACGGCTGGCGGACCGGGCCGACCTGGTGGTCGAGACGGAACCGCCCGGGCGGCTGGCCGCCCTCGGCCTCGACCACCCCGATCTGGTGGCCAGCAACCCGGCCCTGGTGCAGGTGTCGGTCACGCCGTTCGGTCGCACCGGGCCCCGCGCCGGCTGGCAGACGACCGACCTGGTCACCTCGGCGCTGGGCGGCGCCCTCTCCCTGTCGGGATTGCCGGACGAGCCGGTCAACCCCTGGGGGCGGCAGCTGCTGAACTTCGGCGGGTTCCTCGCCGCCATCAGCGGGCTGGCCGCCGTCCGCCAGGCCCGGGTCACCGGGTCCGGCCAGCACGTCGACCTCTCGCTGCACGAGGTCGCCTGCTCGAGCATCGAGCAGCTGCTGTTCCAGTACTGGTTCGACGACGTGCTGCCCTACCCGAAGGTGGCGCCCCGCCAGGGGTCGCTGCACTGGATCCGGGCCTACAAGGTGGTCCCCGCCCGCCACGGGTGGGAGATGATCACTCCCACCCCCAACCTCAACGGGCTCATCGACTGGATGGTCGAGGAAGGGTTCCCCGCCGCCGCCAAGCTCGCCGGCCTGCCCCTGGCCGACGTCCTGGCCGACCTGCGGGGGCTGATGGACACCGTCGCCGATTTCGCCGCCACCCAGGACTCGGGCCCGCTGTTCGAGGAGGCCCAGCGCCGCCACATCGCCTTCGGCGAGGTGCAGACCGTCGCCCAAGTCGCCACCAACCCGCAGCACCGCTTCCGGGGGTTCTTCCGCCCGGCCGAGGGGAGCGGCGCAGACGTGGTGGTGCCGGGGCCGGTCGCCCGGTTCGCGTCGACGCCGGCGCCACCACCTCGCCCGCCCGGCCATGCCGCCGGCGTGGAGGAACTGCTCGAGGCGTGGGCGGACGACGGCCGGGCGACGAACGCCGGTACGGCGGCCGACCTCGACAAGCCGCTGAGCGGGCTGCGGGTCCTCGACCTGAGCCACGTCCTCGCCGGCCCCATGTGCACCCGCATCCTCGGGGACCTCGGCGCCGACGTGGTGAAGGTGCAGACCACCGAGCGGGCCACCACGGTCAACGACCCGGCCCATCCCTACTTCTACGTGTGGAACCGCTCCAAGCGCGTGGTGACCCTCAACTTCAAGCACGACCGGGCCGCCGAGGTCCTGCAGGGCCTCGTCGAGCACAGCGACGTCCTAGTGGAGAACTTCTCCGCCGGCGTGCTCGACCGCGTCGGCCTCTCCTACCAGCAGGTGAGCAGCTGGAACCCGCGCATCGTCTACGTGACCATGTCGGGCTGCGGGCACCAGGGGCCGTGGTCCAACCTGGTCACCTACGCCCCGACCATCCACGCCCTGTGCGGGCTCACCTGGCTGTCGAACCCGTCCGGGCGGGCCGACATCGGCCCCGGGTTCTCCCTCAACGACCACGCCGCCGGCATGTCCGCGGCCGTGGCGGTGCTCGCCGCCCTGCTGAGCCGCGACGTCACCGGCGCCGGCCAGCACGTCGACATCTCCCAGCTGGAGACCGGCGGCTACCTGATCGGCCCGGCCCTCATGGACCTCATCAACAACGGGCGCGAGGCCGAGCCCGCCGGCAACCGCGATCCCTTCGGCCAGCTGGTGCCCAACGAGTGCTACCGCAGCGCCGACGGTGAATGGCTGGCGGTGTCGTGCCGCCACGACGAGGACTGGGCCCGCCTGGTGTCGGCTACCGGCATCCCCGCCGGGCCCGAGCTGTCCGAGCGGGCCGGGCGTCTTGCCCGCATCGACGAGGTGGACTCCCTCCTCGGCGGTTGGGCGGCGACGGTGACGGCCGAGGCCGGCCAGGCGCGGCTGCAGGCGGCGGGGGTGCCGGCCGGGAGGGTCCAGCACGCCGGCGACCTGATGGCCGACCCGCAGCTGGTGGCCCGGGGCATGTGGCGCACCTTCGACCACTCCGCCTTCGGCCCTCGGCCCCACGACCGCTTCCCCGCCCTCTGGGGCGCATCGACCCTGGAGCCGTACCTCGGGCCCGCCTCCTATCCGGGCGAGCACAACTTCGAGGTCTACGGCGAGCTGCTCGGCCTCGACGAAGGGGCGGTGGCCGAAGGCATGGGCGAGGGTCTGTTCAACTGACTCGACAGGCCGCGCCGCCTGTGCCCGAACCCTGATTGCCGCAACAGTCTTCCCCGAAGCTTCCCTTGCGTCGGATGGCCCTCGGGGGGATCATGGCCCCTCACCTGATCGAGGAGCGGCGGAATGATCGCGACAGCGAAGTCTTCGATAGTCCGGTCAGCGCGGTGGCCGCGCCGGCTGGTGAGCGTGATGATGACTGCGACGGCGCTAGGCGCCTTCATCGGCGTCGGGGCACCAGCCGCTCATGCGGCCACCGCCACCAGCCAGCTGGTATCGGGCGTCCCCAACCTGTACGCAGTGGCCTGTCCGTCAGCGGGCAACTGCGTGGCCATCGGGAGCAGCGGCGGGGGCTTCTCCGGAGCTTCCCCCGTCGGCTATGTCGTGCCGATCACCAACGGGTCGCCCGGTCCGGTGCAGCAGGTGCAGGGTTACTTCCTGTACGGCATCGCCTGTGAGACGAGCCAGTTGTGCCTGGCGGTGGGGGGCAACCCCTCCGGCCCCGTGGTGGTGCCGGTGGTCAACGGGGCGGCGGGCTCGCCGCAGCCAGTCAGCGGAGCCACCCAACTCAACGCTATTGCCTGCCCGACGTCGAACAGCTGCCTGGCCGTGGGCACGAACGGGCAGTACCAACAGACGTCCGGGCAGGGTGTGATCGTCCCGATAACCGGGCAGAGCCCGGGTCAACCGATAATCGTGGCCGCCGCCACCGACCTAGAGTCCATCTCCTGCCGATCGGCAAACGATTGCGTGAGCGTCGGCACCGGCGGCAACCAAGGCGCCAACGGTGTCGTCTACTTCGCCGATGGCGGCGGAGCCCAGGCGGCGCCGACGTTCACCAATCCGAACGGCGGCCTCGGCTCCATCAGCTGCTCGTCGTCGACGTGGTGCCTGATGTCGGGTCAGGCGCAAACCACCTCGGGACTCATCCCGATCAGCGGGAGTCAGGTCCAGATGTCGGCGGTCAAACCGGTACCGTCGGGCGAGGGGCTCTATCCGGGGGCGTGCGGGGTCGGCGGGGGCTGCGTGGGCGTGGGCTCGTCGAACTCCCAGCCGATGGCCATCGGCCTGGCGGAAGACGGAACTCAGTCGAGTTCTCCGCTCATCTTCAACTACGCCGGAGGAGTGTTGGATTCCGTGGCCTGCCCCGGGTCGGTATGCACAGCCGTCGGCACCGCCCAGACCAGCTCCGGGGGCGCCTACCAGGGCCTGGTGGCCCAGTTCAGTCCGCCTCCCATCCCCGGACCTTCGGGCGTGCCCCAGCAGGTGGCCTGCTCACCGTCGAACCCGGGGTCGGGCTACCGCTTCGTGGCTCGCGACGGCGGGATCTTCACCTACGGCAACCAGAGCTTCTGTGGCTCCACCGGCAACATCGCCTTGGCCGCCCCCATCGTCGGGATGGCGACCACCCCAGACCGCGCCGGCTACTGGCTGGTGGCGTCGGACGGGGGGATCTTCGCCTTCGGCGACGCCGCCTTCCACGGGTCGACCGGTGCCATGCACCTGGCCCAGCCGATCGTCGGGATGGCGTCGACGCCCGACGGCGGCGGCTACTGGCTGGTGGCGTCGGACGGCGGCATCTTCACCTTCGGCGACGCCCACTTCTTCGGGTCGACCGGTGCCCTACACCTGGCCCAGCCGATCGTGGGGATGGCTTCGACGCCCGACGGCGGCGGCTACTGGCTCGTCGCCCGCGACGGCGGCATCTTCACCTTCGGGGACGCCCACTTCTTCGGCTCGACCGGAGCGATCAAGCTCAACCGGCCCATCGTCGGCATGGCGGCCACCCCGGACGCGGGCGGATACACGATGGTCGCCTCCGACGGGGGCATCTTCACCTTCGGGGACGCCCACTTCTTCGGATCAGCGGGCAGTCTCCACCTCAACGCGCCGATCGTGAGCATGGCCCGGACCCCCGACGGCGGGGGCTACTGGCTGGTCGCCTCCGACGGCGGCATCTTCACCTACGGGGACGCCGGCTTCTTCGGCTCGGCCGGGGCGATCCGCCTCGCCCAGCCCATCGTGGGGATGTCGTCCTGAGCGCCGCCCTGAACTGATCGGAAGCGCGTCATGGCCGAACCTGTCGTAGAGATCTCGACCGGCAAGGTGCGGGGCACGTCCGCCGACGGGGTGCTCTCCTTCAAGGGCATCCCCTACGGGGCGCCCCCGGTCGGCCCCGCCCGCTGGCTGCCGCCCCGACCGGCGCAGCCGTGGACGGGAGTGCGCGACGCCGTCGAGTACGGGCCGTCGTGCCCGCAACCGGCCGAGCGCCCTCGGGGCTGGTCGCCCGAGGACCGCGAGGACGAGGACTGCCTCGTCCTGAACGTGTGGACCCCCGCCGTCGGGGACGGTGGGCGCCGGCCGGTAATGGTCTGGTACCACGGCGGGCTGTACACGATCGGCTCGGGGTCGTGGCCCCTCTACGACGGGGCGGCCCTGGCCCGCCGGGGCGACGTGGTGGTGGTGACCGTCAACCACCGACTCGGCGTGCTCGGCTACCTCCACCTGGCCGGCGTCGGCGGCGACGAGTACGCCACCTCGGGCAACGCCGGCATGCTCGATCTCGTCGCCTCCCTCGAATGGGTGCGCGACAACATCGCCGCCTTCGGCGGTGACCCGGACAACGTCACCATCTTCGGCGAGTCCGGCGGCGGGGCCAAGGTCAGCACCTTGCACGTCATGCCCGCCGCCCGGGGACTGTTCCACCGGGCCGCCATCCAGAGCGGGCCCGGGCTGCGGGTGCAGAGCACCGAGGACTCCGAGCGCTACACCGGTCGGCTGCTGGCCGAGCTCGGCGTCGAGGCCGGCGCCGGCGCCATCGCCGCCCTGCAGCGGGTGCCGGCGGCCACGCTGGTCGAGGCGGCGAGGGCGGTGACCCCCCGGCCCGGATCGCTGACCCCTCCGGGCGCCTCCGCCGGTCGGCCGCCCGGGGGCGTCGGGGGCTTCGTTCCCGTTCTCGACGGACGGTCGGTTCCGGCCCACCCGGCCGACGCCCTGGCCGACGGCACCGCCGCCGACGTGCCGGTGCTGATCGGGCGCAACAACGACGAGGGCACCTTGATGATGGCCGCCGACCCGGTGCTGACCGACCCCGGCTCCCTCGACGACGCCGGGCTGCGCCAGCGGCTCGAGTCGTTCGGCGATCGGGCCGAGTCGCTCCTCGCCGGCTACCGCCGGGCCTACCCCGGCGCCGGACTGCTCGACCTCCTCATCGCCATCGGCAGCGACGCCTTCATGGGGGCGGGCACCGCCCGCTGGGCCGAGCAGCGCCTGCGGGGAGGGACACACCCGGTGTTCATGTACCGCTTCTGCTGGGCGGCGGGGCCGCTGCGGTCCGGGCACGGCTTCGAGATCGCCTTCGTGTTCGACAACGCCCGCCCGCCGGTGATGACCCCGTCCGACAGCCGCACCCGCCTGGCCGAGGCCATGAGCGAGGCGTGGCTGGCCTTCGCCCGCCACGGTGATCCCAACCATGCCGGCCTGCCGAAGTGGGCCAGCTACTCGCTGGATGAGCGGGCCACCATGATCTTCGACCGCGACTCCACCCGGGTCGAGCCCGACCCCTTCGACGCCGTCAGGGAGCTGTGGAACTAACTCCCGTGGTCGAGTCCGGGGTGCACCCCGGGATGTAGGCCCTGGGCGGCGGCCAGCCGCTGCAACATGGCGATGAGGGCCTGGCGCTCGCCCGGCTGGAGCGGCTCGCACAACCGGGTCTCGTGCTCCATGGCCAGCCTCCCCGCGGCGGCGAGCGTCTTGCGGCCGGCGGCGGTGACGTGAAGGGCCCGCACCCGGCGGTCGGACGGATTGGCCCGCCGCTCCACCAGGCCCCGCTGCTCCAGCTCGTCTACGAGGGACACCATCTGGCTCGGGGCGATGTGCAGCGAGTCACCGAGGGCCTGCTGGGACTGGCCCTCGGACTGCGCCACCAGCCGCAGGACGGCGAACTGGCGGGGCTCGATCCCGAGCGGCGTCAGGACCTCGCGGAAGCGACGGGCCGTGACCGTGCCCAGCTGGGCCAGGAGGAACCCCACCGCGTCGTGGGGGCCACCAGCGACTTCCGTCACATCCAAAACCATAGCGCTAATGAATCATTCATGCTACAAACTATCTCGCTCGATACCGTTCTCACCCGAGGGGGCCCGAAGTTGACCGTCACCGCATCCGCCCCGAAGGCGCCGCCCGCCGGGGCTGTCCCGCCCCGCCGGGGCCTCGGCCGCCTGGCCGCCGCCGTCCTCCGCCACCGCCGGCTCATCATGGTCGCCTGGCTGGTGCTGTTCCTCGCCGGGGGCATGGCCGCCGGCAAGGTGTCCAACCGGCTGAAGTTCGACTTCGCCCTGCCGGGCCAGCCCGGCTACGAGACGGCGCACCGGATCACCCAGCTCTACGGCAACGGGGGTGAGACGTCGCCCGACATCGCGGTGGTGACGGTGCCGGCGGGCCAGACGGTCGCCGCCGACCGGGCGGCCATCGCCGCCGGCTTCGACCGGGTGCGGGCGGCGGTGCCCGAAGCCCGGGTGGTCGACCTGGCCAACACCAACGACCCGGCCCTCGTCACCCGCGACGGCCGCAGCACCTGGGCCCTGATCCTCACCCCCACCCCCCACGGGTTCAGCAACAACACGCTGCCGAAGCGGGTTCAGGCCGCCCTCGGCTCGTCGCTGCCCGGCTACGGGGTGGGCGTCACCGGCATGGACCAGCTGGCCTCCGGGGGCCACGACAAGGGGCCCGGGGTGCTGCTGGAGACGGTCGTCGGCGGCCTGGGCGCCCTGGCCGTGCTGGCCTTCGTCTTCGCCTCGCTCCTTGCTCTGCTGCCGCTTCTGATCGCCGCCGTCTCGATCGTGACCACGCTGCTGGTGATCCTCGGGCTCACCTACCTGACCGACGTGTCGTTCATCGTCCAGTTCCTGGTGTCCCTCATCGGTCTCGGCGTGGCCATCGACTACTCGCTGCTGCTCGTCACCCGCTGGCGTGAGGAGCGCGACAAGGGCGCCACCAACGAAGAGGCCATCGTGGTGGCCACCACCACCGCGGGGCGGACCGTCGCCCTGTCCGGCCTCACCGTGGCCATCGGCCTGCTCTCCCTCGTGGTGCTGCCCATGCCGTCCATGCGCAGCGTCGGGTTCGGGGGCATGCTCATACCGCTGGTGTCGGTGAGCGTGGTGCTGACGCTGCTGCCCGCCATCCTCGGCGGCATCGGCCAGCGCATGGACTGGCCCCACGTGCGTCACGAACGGACGGCCAGCCGGGCGTGGAGCGGCTGGGCCCAGCGCATCGTCAACCACCGCTGGATCGGAGTGGGGGCGGCCGCCGTGGTCCTCGGGCTCCTGATCGTGCCCATCTTCGGCATCCGCTTCGGCCAGGACAGCCTGTCGTCGCTGTCCCAGTCCGGGCCGGCCCACCAGACGCTGGAGACGCTGACCGCCGGTGGCGTCCCCACCGGCGTTCTCACCCCGCTCGAGGTGCTGGTCCGCTCGGGTGACGCCCCGGCCGTCCAGGCCCGCCTGTCGCGGGTTCCGGGCATCACCACCGTCGCCCTGCCCGCCGGCCCCACGGGCACCCGGGCCGGGATCACCGACCTGGTCGCCGTGCCCGACGTGGCGTCGCTCAACAACACCACCCTCGGACCGGTCAACGCGGCCCGCTCCGCTCTGGCCGGACAGCCCGGGGTCATCGGCATGGCCGGCCAGGGCCCGATCCTGCAGGACTTCAGCAAGGCCATCTACGGCCACTTCCCGCTCATGTTCGGGCTCATCGCCCTCCTCACCGCCGTGCTGCTCACCTTCGCCTTCCGCTCGGCGGTGCTGGCGGTCAAGGCCGTCGTGCTCAACCTGATCTCGCTCACCGCCACCTTCGGGTTCATGGCGTGGTTCTGGCAGGAGGGGCACGGCTCCGACGCCCTGTTCAGCATCCCGGCCACGGGGGCGATCACCTTCTGGATCCCGTTGATGGTGTTCGCCTTCCTGTTCGGGCTGTCGATGGACTACGAGGTGTTCATCCTCACCCGGGTGCGCGAGGAGTACGACCGCACCGGGTCCACCACCACCGCCGTCGTCGAAGGGCTGGGTAGGACGGGGCGGCTGGTGACCAGCGCCGCCCTCATCCTCTTCCTCGCCTTCGCCTCATTGGCCTCGGCGCCCGTCACCGACATCAAGGTGCTGGCCACCGGCCTCGGCGTCGGCATCCTGCTCGACGCCACCGTCGTCCGGGCCCTGCTGGTGCCGGCCCTGGTGGCCCTGCTCGGGCGGTGGAACTGGTGGTTGCCCGGCCCCCTGGCCCGCTGGTCGGGGCGGCGGCTGGCGCCTGCTCCGGCGGCGTGAGCGGCGTGCAGGTCGACACCACCGCGCCCCCCGGGGCCGGCGTCACCGGCGAGGAACCGGCGGCGGCCGTCTACGACCTGGTGAAGCGGTACGGGCGGGCCCCGGTGAACGCGGTGGACGGCGTCACCTTCACCGTCCGCCCCGGCGAGGTGTTCGGCCTGCTCGGCCCCAACGGGGCGGGCAAGACCACCACCATCGGGGTCCTCACCACCCGGGTGCGCCCGACGGCCGGGCGGGCCACCGTGGGCGGGGTGGACGTGGTGGCCGACCCGGTGGGGGCCCGGGGCCAGATCGCCGTGGTCCCCCAGCGCAGCAACCTCGACCGGTCGCTGTCGATCCGCGACAACCTGATCTTCCACGCCGCCTACCACGGGGTGTCGCCCCGCGACCGGGCCCGCCGGGCCGACGAGCTGCTCGACCAGTTCGGCCTCCTCCCCCGGGCCAACTCGAAGCCCGACTTCTTCTCGGGGGGCGAGTCGCAACGGGTCATGATCGCCCGGGCCCTCATGCACGCCCCCCGGGTGCTGTTCCTCGACGAGCCCTCGACCGGTCTCGACCCGGCCGCCCGGCTGTTCGTGTGGGACCGGCTGCGCGACCTCAAGGCCGCCGGCGTCACCCAGGTGCTGACCACCCACGACATGTACGAGGCGGCCGCCCTCGCCGACCGCATCGGCATCATGGACCACGGCAAGCTGCTGGCCCTCGACCGTCCCGCCGCCCTCGTCCAGTCCCTGCCCGGCAGCACCACCCTGGACCTGGTGCTGGCCCCCGCCGGCCCCGCCGTCTCCGACCTGCTGGTCGAGCTGAGCCAGCTGCCCGCGGTGGAGCGGCTGGAGGAGCTGCCCGCCGACCCTGACGACCAGGGGTCCGAGCCGGCGGTGCGGGTGCGGCTCTACGTCGCCGGCGAGGCGCCCGGCCTGGTGGCCCCGGCGGCGGCCGCCGCCGCCGGAAGGGGCATGCGCCTGGTCGACATCCGCCTCGGCACCCCGACCCTCGAGGATGTCTTCATCCACCTCACCGGGAGGACGCTGCGCTGACCGCCACCGCTCTCTCCAGTCCGACCGCGCCGGGCCGGGCGTTCCTCGCCGTGCTGCGCCGCGACGTGCACGTCACCGCCCACGACCTTCCCACCTTCCTCGCCCAGGTCATCCTGCAGCCCCTGTTCCTGCTGTTCGTGTTCGGCAAGGTGCTCGGCAGCCTCGGCTACACCCGGGGCGGCTACGCCAACCTGCTCTTCCCCGGGCTGGTCGCCCTCACCGCCGTCATCACCGGCATGCAGTCGCTGGCCTTTCCGTTGGTGGCCGAGTTCGGCTGGACGATGGAGATCGAGGACCGCCTGCTGGCCCCGATGAGCACGGCCCTGGTGGCGGCCGAGAAGGTGCTGTTCGCCACCCTCCGGGCCATCACCGCCTCGGTGGTCATGATCCCCGTCGGCATCCTGGTGCTCGGCTCCATCCCGTGGCGCTGGTCGGCCCTCGGCTTGTTCGCGGTGATCGTCATCCTCGGCTCGCTGCTGGGCGCGGCCATGGGCCTGGTGATCGGCACGTCCGTGCAGCCCCCGCAGATCAACATCGTGTTCACCTTGGTGTTCACCCCGCTGCTCTTCACCGGCTCCAGCCAGTACCCGTGGCCGTCGCTGTCCCGCCTGCCGTGGTTCAAGGTCGTAACCGCCATGAACCCGATGACCTACGTGAGCGAGGGGCTGCGGGCCGCCATGGTCCCCCGAGTGCCCCACATCGAGCCGTGGATCTGCGTCAGCGTGCTCGTCGGCTCGTTGCTGGTGCTGATGACGGTCGGCGTGCGCGCCTTCTACCGCCGGGCCATCACCTGAGCCGTCCCCTCGTCGACCACCACGGTCGCCTCGACCGCCGGCTGGTGGCGGTCATGGCCGTGGCCACCGGCCTGGCCGTGGCCAACAACTACTACGCCCAGCCCCTGCTGCCCGCCATCGGCCGCGACCTCCACCTGCGCCCGGGAGTCGCCGGCCTCATCGTCACCGCCGCCCAGGTCGGCTACGCCCTTGGCCTCATGTTCCTGCTCCCGCTCGGCGATCTGGTCGAGCGCCGCCGGCTCATGGTGCTGCTCGCCCTGGGCACCGGCGCCGCCCTGGTGTGGATGGGCGTGGCGCCCAACGGTGCCGTTCTCCTGCCCGCCGCTCTCGCCGTCGGGGCCATGTCCGTGCTGGCCCAGGTGCTGGTGCCGTTCTCGGCGTCGCTGGCGCCCGAGCACGAGCGGGGGCGGGTGGTCGGCATGGTCATGAGCGGGCTGTTGATCGGCATCCTCCTGGCCCGCACGGTGGCCGGATACCTGGCCGAGACGGGAAGCTGGCGGGTGGTGTACTTCGCCGCCGGGGCGGCGATGCTCGCCCAGGCCGTCGTGCTGCAACGACAGCTGCCCACCTGGCGGGAGGAGCCCGGCCTCACCTACCCCCGACTCGTCGCGTCCGTCGTCGCCCTTCTGCGCCGCGAGCCCGTCCTACGCCTGCGCGGCGTCTACGGGCTGCTGTCGTTCGGGACCTTCAGCGTGCTGTGGACCTCGGTCGCCTTCCTCCTCGCCCACCACTACCGGTACTCGACGGGGACCATCGGCCTGTTCGGGCTGGCCGGGGCGGCCGGCGCTGTCACCGCCACCGCCGCCGGCCGGCTGTCGGACCGGGGCGGCGCCCCCCGCTCCACGCTGGTGACCAACGTGGCCCTGGTCGTCTCGTGGGCGGCGCTGTGGGCCGGCGGGCGCAGCGTGGCCGCTTTGGTGGTCGGCATCGTGGTGCTCGACGTCGGCAGCCAGGGGTTGCACATCACCAATCAGGGCGAGATCTACCGACTGCACGCCGAGGCCCGCAGCCGGCTCACCGCCGCCTACATGGTGATGTTCTTCATCGGCGGGGCCACCGGGTCCGTCCTGTCCGCCACCCTCTACGAAGTCTGGGGTTGGAACGGGGTGTGCCTGGTGGGGGCGGCCTACGCGGTGGCGTCGCTGACCGTGGCTCTCGTCGTGGGCGTGGGCCAGCACCAACCTGGCCGCCCCGCGCCCGCGACTGCAGATGCGCTCAGGAGCCCGGCCCGCTCTCCTGAATTTTCTGACGGCGGATAGGCCGTCGTCGGGTTGAGGGCCTATCCGCCTCGCGTTCGTCAGGTCGTTGATCAACCTTGGTGGACGCGCTTTTCGACCACTCCCCCGCCCCCTCCGATGGCGGATCCGCATTCACGGCCGGTTGGCGAGCTCCAGGTCGGTCACCTCACCGTCGTCGGTGAACACGGCCGTGAACCGGTGCTCGTCGCCGCCCGCCGACGGCCACGCCACCCCGGTCACCTCGTTTCCGTCCACGTCGTCCGACCGGACGACGACGCCTGCGCCCAGGCGGGCCTCCACGGCCGCCACCAGGTTGGCGAAGGCGTCAGCTCAGAGGTCTCATCAGAAGTGGTACCAGTGCCCGCCGATCTCCTCGTCGACGTCACCCCACGTGGAGCCGCACAAGGCGCACGGTTGGCCCTTCGTCACCGGCGCTCACCTCCTTCGGCCTGCTCGGCGTCGATCCGGTTGGCCAGGCGCCAGACGGCGTCCATCATGCGGCGCAGGCGGGCCATCGACTCGGCCAGCACGGCGAGGATCTCGTCTTGGCGCTCCGGCGGGGTGTGGCGGGCGATGATCTCCACCGTCTCGTGGCCGTGGCCGGCGTCGGCCTGGTCGCTCACCTCGAAGAACTCGAGGCTGTCGTCGTCGATGCCGAGGGCCCGGGCGTAGGGCTCGGGGTCGAGCCCGGTGCCGGCGGACAGCCCGTAGGCGGCGGGCAGGTTGCGGTCGCCCAGGATCTCCAGGCCGTTGACGGCGGTAAACCCGACCAGCCAGTCCGGGTGGCGGGCCTGCTCCCACAGCCAATCGAAGGCGTCGGCCGCCTCGGGTAGGGGCGGGTGGGACTCGATCTCGGCCCGGGTGAGCCCGACGCTCTCACCGAGGCGCACCAGCAGCTGGTAGTGGTTGTCGTCGCCGGCGGGGTCGCGCACCACCTCGGACATGAGGTTCTCGACCTCGTAGGCGATGACGGAGAACTCGGGGCAGTTCGAGATGATCGACCCGACCCAACGCGGGAACAGCCGGGAGAACTTCGTCCACTGCAGCACGAAGGCGCGGATCACCCCGACGGTCGGCGCCGAGGCCATGGCGGCGATGAGGGCGGGCGGGTGGCGGAACCAGCTGTCGACCACCAGCTGCTCGACCCGGGGGCCCATGGGGTTGTCGCTCACCGTCTCACCCGCTGGCTGCCCACAGTACGACCCGACAGCGCTCCGGCCAGCAGCGGCGCCAACTCCTCGGCGCTGACCCGGTGCTTGGTGACCCGCCGGTTGAGCCACATCACGTGGCGCCCGTCGCTGGCCTCGGCCCGCTCCACGAGATGGGCGGCCAGCGCCTCGAGGTCGGGCGCCGGCGCCGCGCACACCGGGCAGGCGTCCATCTTCTCCGGCTCCGTCGCATCGGCGGCGGCACCCGCCGATGAGGAGGCCGGCGCCCGCCGGCTGGCCAGCAGGCCGATGCCCACCCAGGCCAGGTCGACGAGGAGATCCCACAGCCGCAGGGCCACCGACAGGGCGGCGGCGTTGCCGAACCCGTAGCGCGAGGAGAGGGTGAGGGCCAGCACGCCTTCGCGCACGCCGAGGCCTCCGGGGGCGATGCTGACCAGCCCGGCCACGGCGGCGGCGTTGAACGCCCCGACCAGCGGGCCCACGTCGCCCAGGTGGACGGGCAGGAGGGCGGCGGCCAGGGCGACGAACGCGCCCGACCGCACGACCGAGTTGAGCCCGTACCAGGCGGCGGCCCGGTAGGTGGGCACGGTCCCCTCGGGGCCCCGCAGGGGCGCCGGCAGCCGGGGGACGAGGGCGGCGGCGATCCGCAGCCCGGCGGGCAGCGCCACCAGGATGAGGACCCCCCCGGCGGCGACGAGGGCCCGGGCCCAGGCGGCCAGCACCGAGGAGGGCAGCAGGGCGCCGGTCAGGACCGAGCCCCACGCCACGATGACGCCCACCTCGACGGGCAGCGACCAGCCGGCGAGGAAGCGGGGCACGCCCTCCCGCCCGGCCAGCACCACCCGGGTGGCCAGAGCGGCCGCCCCCGTCGGCACGTACCGGCTGATCTGGGCCAGCCACCACACCCGCAGGGCCCGGCCGAGGGGCAGGGCCGACCCGTAGGCGGCCAGCAGCGAGCGCCACCCGACCGGCAGGAGGAGGCCCCCGGCCACGCTGGCCGGGGCGGCCAGGGCGAACCAAACCGGGCGGACCCGCAGGTGGATGTGGCGCAGGGAGCTCACGTTGTCGGCGCCGACCCGCACCACCACCACCGCCACCCCGGCCACCAGGGCGAGGCGGAGCCCCCACGCCCCCCACCGGCGCAGCCCGGGGCTCACCGGCCCAGCACCCGCCGGTAGGCGGCGGCGTGGGCCTCGGCCACCGCCGCGGGGTCGTGGGCGGCCACCGCGGCGGCGGCGGTGACGGCGGGCAGGGGCAGCCGGCGCAGGGCGGCGGCCAGGGCGTCGGGGTCGTCGGGGGGAACGAGGACGCCGTCGTCGCCGACCGTCTCGACCAACCCCCCCACCGCGCTGGCCACCACCGGCCGGCCCCGGGCCAGGGCGTCGACGGCGATGAGGCCGAGGCCCTCCCGCCGGCTGGGGACCACCAGGGCGTGCGCCTCGTCGATGCGGCGCACCAGGTCCGGGCGGCCGCCCGCCCCCACCAGCTCGACGGCGCCGGACGCCGAGGCCAGGGCCCGCAGGGGCGCCTCGAGGGGACCGTCGCCCATCAGCACCAGGCGCACCGCGAACCCGTCGGCTGCCAGCCGGTTGACGGCGGAGATGGCGACGTCGAACCCCTTCTCGGGCATGAGCCGGCCGCAGGCGAACAGCCGCAGCGGGGGGTGGGGCGGCAGGGCCGCCGGCGGCGCCGGGTCGGGCACCACCGGCATGCGCAGCACCTCCACGGCCCCCCCGGTCACCCCCGCCACCTCGGAGGCCAGGGCGTCGGACACGGCGGCGACCAGGGCGGCCCGGCGCAGCACGGCCCGGGCTACGGGCCGCAGGCGGGGGCGGCCGGCCAGGTGGACGTCGGAGCCGTGGCAGGTGACGACGAGGGGCACGCCGGCGGCCCGGGCCGCCACCACGCCGGCGGCCCCGGCGGGCAGCCACCAGTGGGCGTGGACCAGGTCGACCCGCTGGCGGCGGGCGGCCCGGCCGGCGGCGGCGGCGAAGGCGGCGAGGAAGCCGGGGAGGGCGGCGGCCCCGACCGGGGTGGTGGCGGTGCGCATCAGGCCGCCCTGGTAGGCGAGGACCTGGAGCCCTTCGGGGGCGTAGCGGAAGCGGTGCACCGGCGCCCCGATGACGTCGTCCTCGGGCAACCCCGGCGCGTGGGGGGCCAGCACCGACGGGGAGATCCCGGCGCGGGTCTGGGCGGCCACCAGCTCGGCCAGGTAGGGAGCCTGGTGGTCCCCCTCCCACCGGGGGAACGAGGACGTGAGGTGGAGGACCTTCACCGCGTCAACCGGTCACCGGGTCACCCGCACGTGCAGCCACAGCGGCGGGGTGGAGGCGTCGAAGGTGGTGACGCTCTCCTGGATGAGCGACATCCGCACGTCGTAGTCGCCGGGCGGCAGGGGGCGCCCGCCCGGCCCTTCCGGGTCGAGCACGGCTGCGACCGAGGCGGAGCGGCCCGGCAGGAGGGTGGTGGGCAGGTCGGCCCGCCCGGTCGCCACCGCCTCGGAGTCGGAGCGGTGGGAGGAGCCGGCGGGGAACCACCACACGCCGACCCGCACCGCGTAGCGGGGGACGGTCCCGACGCTGGACGCGTCGGGCCAGGGGGAGCCGGCCCCGAGGTGCACGAGGCGCACCTCGACGGTCACCTGCCCGCCGGCGGCCACGTTGAGGGTCGAGCCGGGCGTCCCCGCCGGCGACTCCAGGGTGATCGATCCCCGCTCCGCCGAGGTCGGCAGGGGGGCGGGGAATCCGGCGGGCAGCAGCCACCCGGCGGCGTCGAGGCGAGACTGGAGCGGCCCGGGCAGGACCCACACCGCCTCGGGTGAGTGCCCGTAGCTGACCAGGCGGGCCCCGGAGTAGACGGCGTGGCGGGCCGACAGGTCGCGGGCGGCGGCGACCAGGGGCGAGCAGGGGGCCTGGGCCTTGGTCGAGTCGAAGACCACGAACGGGACGGTGGGGTCGAACAGGCGGGAGTCGAAGAAGTTCCAGTCGTCGCCGGTCGACACGTCCCAGCCCACGCAGCCCGGGTCGCCGAACTGGCTCTGGACGGCGACCAGCTTGGCCGGCAGGGCCCGCTCGGTGTGGGCCGCCACCGACTGGCCGACCACCACGGACTGGCCGTAGGCGGTGGCCGGCACGAACACGGCGACCACGGCGGCGGCGCCGGCCACCGCCCGCCACCGGTAGAGCAGGACCACGGCGAGGGTCGCCCCCAGCCCGGCGGCGGCGAACAGCCACACCTCGAGGGCGCCGCCGGTCAGGCGGAACAGATGGTCGACGGCGAAGGTGTTCGTCTGCTGCACGACGCCGGTGACCCGCGCCCCCCGGTAGACGGTCACCGCCGCGCTCGTCACCAACAGGCCAGCGACGGCCAGGCCGATGGCGGCCCGCCGGGGCCGGGGTCCCCACCGGCCCGCCGCTGCCACCGCCCCGACCAGCATCACCGGCACCGCCACCACCTCGACGTAGCGGCCGTAGATGGCGATGTCGACCCGCTGGGCTCCCCCCAGCACCACGGCGGACAGGCCGGCCACGCCCAGCAGGCAGAAGCCGAGGAAGCCGGCGAGCACGGTGCGGGCCCGGGGCAGGGCCGCCACGCCGAGGGCGACGAGCCCGGCGCTGCCGACCAGCAGGTAGAGCAGCTCGCCGGCGCCCACCCCGAGGGCCCGACCGATCCCGCCGGCGGACAGGGTCCGGCTGGCGACGGCGCCGGCGCCCGCCCCGGCGTGGGGGAGGTGCTGGCTCGGCACCACCTTGGTCACCCACAGGGTGAAGGCCTCGGACAGGCCGACCACCACCGCGGCCACGCCGCCCGTCTGGGCGAGGAGGCGGGCGTTGGGCCCCCACGGGCGCAGGGCCCAGGCCGCGGCGAGCACCACCCCGACGGTCACCACCGCGGCCCGAGGGTGCACCGCCACCAGGGCGGCCGACGCCCCGGCGGCGGCCGGCCACCACCGCCGGTCGGCGCCGGCCCGCGCCACCAGCAGGCACACGGCGAGGATGCCCGGCACCAGCAGGTTCTCCGACTCGACGATGTTCGAGTAGAGGACGATCGGCGGGAAGGCGGCCACGGCCAGGGTGGCGCCGACCCACAGCCCGGTGGACCCCCGGGGGGCCAGCCGGCGGGCCAGGGCGTAGAGCAGGACGGTGGTGACCCCGGCCAGCACGGCGTTGAGGTCGAGGGCGAGGCGGTAGACGGTGGCCGGGGTGCTGGAGATCCACCACAGCGGCACCAGCAGCACCGGGTAGCCGGGGGCGTACGGCATTCCCGGGCGGGGGCCGCCGTGGGCGAGCCAGTGGGCGTCCATCAGATAGCCGAACTCGTCGGCCTGCACGATCGGGGTGCGCATCGAGCGCGACAGGGCGAGGTGGACCCCGACGGTGAGGAAGAACAGCACCGGTGGCACCAGCCCGGCGGCCAGGATGGCGGGCTTGGGGACCGGGCGGGTCGTGCCGGCAGGGGGGTCCCACCCGGCCACGATCTCCGGCGACTTGGCGCGGGGCGGGGACGTGGGCACGGCTGCGCCGGCAGCCTACGGGGGGAAGATGGTGGTGGTCGTGCCGAACGGCGGCGCCGTGGTGGTCGTCGTCGACGACGACGTCGTGGTGGTGGTCGGCGCGTAGGCCCGCGGTCCGGGGGTGCCCTGGTAGTAGCTGCCGCCGGCGCCGATGTCGGACGGGTAGCGGCGGTAGCCGGCGGTCATGACCGGCTTCTGGCCCGGATGGCTGAACTGGCCGAGCACGTCAGGCGGCGGCGGCGGGGGGGGCGGGGGGCTGGCGAAGTTGAGGGCGGGCTGGCCCTGCAGGGCGGCCGACATGTAGTCGGCCCACGTCTTGGCCGGCACCGTGCCCCCGTACATGCAGGGGACCCCCTCCACCCCGCGCATGGGCTCGGTGGTGCTGTCGATGTGGCCCATCCACACCGACGTCGACAGCTGCGGGGTGTAGCCGTTGTACCAGGCGTTGCTGCAGTTCTCGGCCGTGCCGGTCTTGCCCGCCTCCGGGCGGCCGATCTCGGCGTTGGGGTAGCCGGTGCCGTGGGCGGGCACGCCCTCGAGCACGTTGGTGAGGGTGGAGGCCAGCTCGGCGGAGATCACCCGCTCCCCCGCCGGCTGGGTGTTGTCGATCAGCGTCTTGCCGGTGGCGTCCACCACTTTGATGATCGGCGTCGGGGCCATGCGCACGCCGAGGTTCGGCAGCACCCCGTAGGCGGAGGCCATGTCGAGGGGCGACACGCCGATGACGCCGAGGGTGTAGGACAGGCCGTGGACCTGGGGGCTGTACCAGGCCGAGGTGATCCCCATCTTCTTGGCCATCTCGGCCACCGGCTTGACGCCGACGTCGTTGATCAGCTGCACGAAGACGGTGTTGATCGAAAGCCAGGTGGCCGAGCGCAGGTTGTAGTAGCCGCCGCCCTCGCTCTCGGCGTTGTGGGCGGTGTAGCCGGCGATGGTGATCGACGGCGGCCCGGGGTAGGTGCGGTTGAGCGAGAAGCCCTTGTCGAGGGCGGCGGCCAGGGTGAACAGCTTGAACCCGGAGCCGGGCGGCATGCCCCCACCGCCACCGCCGACGGTGCTGGCCGGGTCGTCCCAGCACGAGGCCGTCACCTCGATGTGGATGATGGGATTGGTCGGCTCGGCGGGGCACCCGCCGAGGGCGATGTTCACCTGGGACTGGTCGTAGCCCCGGCCTCCGACGAGCGCCTTCACGTATCCGGTGGCGGGCTCGACCGACGCCAGGGACATGTCGAGCGGGTAGCGGGTCCCGTCCAGACCCCGGCCCACGGCGGCCTCGGCGAAGCGCTGCAGGTTGGGGTCGAGGGTGGTCTGGATGCGCAGGCCGCCGCCGTACAGGGCGTCGGGGCCGAGACGTTGCAGCAGGTAGCGCTTCACGTAGTCGACGAAGTACGGGTACTGCGGCGTCTTTTCCTGCTCGGGGCCGAAGATGGCGGTGACCGGCACGCCCGGCTTCACCTGGGGGGCGAGCACCAGCCGCTCCTGCAACGCCTGGCTGTAGTCGGCCGCGCTCAGGTAGTGCTGCTGGTACATGAGGCCGAGCACCGTCACCCGCCGGGCCTCGGCTCCAGCCATGTTCGTCAACGGGTCGTAGTAGCTGGGGGCGGGCAGCACGCCGACGAGGGTCGCCGCCTGCGACGCGTCCAGCTGGTGCACCTGGGTGCGGAAGAACGTCTGGGCCGCGGCCGCCGCCCCGTAGGAGCCCTCACCGAAGTACACGTTGGCCAGGTAGTTGAAGAGGATGGCGTCCTTGCTCTCGCGCCGGCTTATCTCGCTGGCCAGGATGGCCTCGTGCACCTTGCGGACCAGGTCACGTTTGCCGCTGGTGTAGGAGATCTTCACGTACTGCTGGGTGATGGTGGAGCCGCCCTGCACCACCCCGCCGTGCATCACGTCGTCGTAGAGGGCTCGCAGCGTGCCCCGCACCGACACTCCGCCCTCGTGGTAGAAGTTGCGGTCCTCCGAGGAAATCAGGGCGTTCTTCAGCACCACCGGTATGTCGCTCGGTTGCATGGGCAGGTCTCGCCCCGCCTGGCGGAACTCGGCGATCTGGTTCCCCTGGCTGTCGTACACGACGCTCGGGTCGGCCAGCAGGTGGGCCTTGGGTTGGGGCAGGGAGGCCGGCAGCGGCAGGAACACGAAGCTGCCGAGGATGGTGACCCCGCACAGCACCGGCACGCCCACGGCCAACAGGACCGCGGCTATCAGCACCCGGCCCATCTGCCGGGCGGCGCGCCACACGAGCATCGCCGCATGTTGTCAGACGCGGCCCGCCCCGCCTGCTCACCCCTGCCCGACGGTGGCAGCATGGCGGGCGTGAGGGTCGCCGTTGTCGTCGCCGCCCTCGGGGCTGCCGCCACCCTGGCCGCCTGCGGGGTGCCGACCGACTCCCACCCGGTGGATCTGGCCAGCGGCGACGTCCCCTTCGGGTTGGTGGGGGGCCGGGCGTTCACCGACACGACTCTGCCCGGGCCCAACACCCCGGTGTCCCTGGTGCAGGTGTACTTCGTCTCCGGTGACCGCCTGGTCGCCGCCGGGCGGGCGGTTCCCAGCCCGGCCACCCTCGAACGCTCGCTGACCTCGTTGCTCGCCGGGCCCACGCCGAAGGAGGCCGACGCCGGCATCCGCTCGGCGATCGGCGAGGACACCACCGTGCTCGACGCCCGGGTGGCGGCGGGCCGGGCCGCCATCGACCTGTCGGCCTCCTTCGCCGACAGCGAGGGGGCCGACCAGATCCTCGCCGTGGGCCAGCTCGTCTACACGGCCACCGCCCTGCCCGGGGTGGGGGAGGTCAGCTTCGAGCTGGCCGGCGTTCCGGTGGCGGTGCCGGCGGCGGACGGCACCCTGCAGAGCGAGCCGGTGACCCGCCAGCAGTACGCCCCGCTGCTGGTTCCCGGCGGCTGAGCGGGCCGGGCTACTCGGTGCTGTCCGCCCCGCAGGTGGGGCAGGGGCCTCCGGCGTGGATCTCCGAGCGGAGCAGGTTGGTGCCGGCCCCGTCGAGGGACACCTCGAGCCGCCCGGTGTCGCGGTCGACGGTCACCTCGGCGTACGGGCGCCACTCGATGCTGCCCGTGGCCAGGGGCACCCCGCGGGGCACCCGGGCGAACCGGCGCCGGCCGGTGTCGAACGCCCACGTGGTGGTGCAGGATTCGGCGAGAAGGAGGTCGGTGGTCGTCATAGCGGTTTCTCTGAGCTACCCGGATCCTGGCAGACCTAACAGGGCAGAGTCGAGGAGAATTGACGCCGTGCCGGCACGGATCCTGATCGTGGAGGACGACGAGCGGATCCGGGCTTCCACCCGCCTGGCCCTCGAGGACGAGGGCTACGACGTCGACGAGGCGGGGACGGCCGAGGAGGCCCTCACCGCCTTCGGCCCCCACGACGTGGTGCTGGTCGACCTCATGCTGCCCGGGGCCGACGGCTTCGAGCTGTGCCGCCTCCTGCGGCGCGAGAGCGGCGTGCCCATCGTCATGGTGACGGCCCGTTCCGACACCCACGACGTGGTCGCCGGCCTCGAGGCCGGCGCCGACGACTACGTGACCAAGCCGTTCGTGGTGAAGGAGCTGTCGGCCCGCATCCGGGCCTTGCTGCGTCGGGCCCGGGCCGGCGGAGCAGGGCCGGCCACCGCCCTGACCTTCGGCAACCTCGAGATCCGCCCCGACGCCGGCGAGGTCCGCCTCGACGGGCGGACGGTGCACCTGACCCGCACCGAGTTCCACCTGCTGTGCGAGCTGGCCGAGAACGCCGGCAAGGTCCTGTCCCGCGAGCAGCTGCTCGAGCGGGTGTGGGGCTACGGGTACTTCGGCGACGCCCGGCTGGTGGACGTGCACGTCCGGCGGCTGCGGACCAAGGTGGAGCGCGACCCGGCGGCTCCCACCCACGTCGTGACCGTCCGGGGCCTCGGCTACAAGCTGGCCCCGTGAGGCGGCGTCTGGGCCTGCGGGCCCGGATCACCCTCAGCTTCGCCCTCGGCGCCTTCGGCCTGTCGGTCGTGCTGTCGCTCCTCACCTACGGGCTGACCCGCCGGTCGGTGGTCCACAGCCGCCAGAACTCGGCCCTCCACCAGACGCTGGCCAACGCCTTGGTGATGAGGGACGCCCTCCGCTCGGCCAGCCCGAACGTGCCGACCGTGCTGTCGTCGCTGGAGACCCCGTCGGGCTCGGACTCGGTGCTGCACCACCGGGGGGCGTGGTTCGCCACCAGCCTGGCCGTGGGCCGCCAGGCCATACCGGCCGCCCTCATCCGCCGGGTGGTCGACCAGGGCCAGGCCGCCACCCAGCAGTTCGTGCTCGGCGGCCACCCGGAGTTCGCCGTCGGCGTGCCGCTGCCGGCCGTGGACGCCCAGTACTTCGAGCTGTTCGACCTGGAGGACGTGGCCCGCACCCTCAACGCCCTCGGCATCTCGCTGGCCGCCGCCGCCGCCGCCACCACCCTGGCCGGGCTGGCGGTGGGCCGCTGGGCCAGCCGCCGGGTGCTCTACCCCCTGACCGAGACGGCCCGGGTGGCCGCCCTCATCGCCGGCGGGGAGCTGGAGACCAGGCTGCAGGCCGGCGACGACACCGACCTGGCCGCCCTGGCCTCGTCGTTCAACTCGATGGTCACCGCCCTGCAGCGGCGCATCCAGCGCGACGCCCGCTTCGCCTCCGACGTGAGCCACGAGCTGCGCTCCCCGCTCACCACCCTCACCGCCGCCGTCGAGGTTCTCGAGCGCCGCCGCCACGAGCTGCCGGAGCGCTCGGCCCGGGCCCTCGACCTGCTGGCCGCCGAGGTCCACCGCTTCGAGCGGCTGGTCGGGGATCTGCTGGAGGTGTCGCGCTTCGACGCCGGGGTGGCCGACCTCGCCCTCGAGGACGTCCGCCCCGTCGAGCTGGTCCGCAACACCCTCAGCCTCGAAGGGGTGTCCGGGGTGGCGGTCGAGGTCGAGCCGGGCGCCGACCGGGTCATCCGGGCCGACAAGCGCCGGCTCGAGCGGGTGCTGGCCAACCTGTTGGCCAACGCCGAGATCCACGGGGGCGGGGCGGTCCGGGTGGCGGTGTGCCGCACCGAGTCGGGGGTCCGCCTGGCGGTGGACGACGCCGGCCCCGGGGTGCCCCCCGAGCAGTCCGAGTCGGTCTTCGAGCGCTTCGCCCGGGGGGCCGCCGCCGGGAACCGCTCGCGGGGCGACGGGGTGGGGCTCGGGCTGTCGATCGCGGCCGAGCACGTGCGGCTGCACGGCGGCCTGATCGGGGTGGGGTCGAGCCCGGAGGGCGGGGCCCGCTTCTGGGTGGACCTTCCCGCCCAGGCCCGGGAGACGGCCGGCGGGCGGGTGTGACGGGCGGGCGGACCGGGGTGCCGAGGCCTGCCCCGGGGACTCGGCGATGGCCCCCGAGGCAGTCGCCCCCCGGGTGGCGAGCGGCGGCACGCCTACCCGGGCCTCGGCCCGTGCCGCATCGCGCCCGGCGAGAAGCGCAGTGACGGCTCCCACCATGCTGGCCTTCGGATACGACGATGCGACCGCAAACGTGTATCGATTTCGTGACAATGTTCGGGCGGTGAGCGAACGGTGAGGCCCCCCTCCGTCGACGCCGTGGCCCGGTCCCTGTCCGACCTGGGGCTCCCCCACCCCCTGCTGGTCGACGCCGCCCGCGAGGCGATCGCCGCCGGCGACCCGGACTCGGCCCGCCAGCGGGCGACGATGGTGGCCCGGGCCCTGCTCCGACCGGTGATCAACGCCACCGGCGTGCTGCTCCACACCAACCTGGGGAGGGCCCCGCTCGAGGTCCACCATCCCGCCCGCTACACCAACCTCGAGCTGGACCTGGCCACCGGCCGGCGGGGATCGCGCAGCGCCCATGCCGCCGCCCTCCTGGCCCGGGCGGCGGGGGCGGAGGCGGCCCTGGTCGTCAACAACGGCGCCGGCGCCGTGCTCCTGGCCCTGGCCGCCCTGGCCGCCGGGCGCTCGGTCGTGGTCAGCCGGGGCGAGCTGGTCGAGATCGGCGGCGGGTTCCGCATCCCGGAGGTGATGGCCGGATCCGGCGCCCGCCTGGTGGAGGTGGGCACCACCAACCGGACCCGCCTCGGGGACTACCGGGCCGCCCTCGACGACGACGTGGCCGTGGTGCTCAAGGTGCACCAGTCCAACTACCGCATCGTCGGGTTCACCGAGGACGTGGGGCTGGCCGCCCTGGCCGGGCTGGGCCCGCCCGTCGTCTACGACATCGGATCCGGGCTGCTCGACGAGGCCACCCCCTGGCTGACCGGCGGACCGCCCCGCTGGCTGGCCGGGGAGCCGGCCGCCCGCCAGTCGCTCGAGCGGGGGGCGGCGCTGGTCACCTTCTCCGGGGACAAGCTGCTGGGCGGCCCCCAGGCCGGCGTCATCGCCGGCCGCTCCGACCTGGTCGCCGCCTGCGCCCGCCACCCGCTGGCCCGGGCCCTGCGCCCCGGCCCCCTGGTGCTGGCCGCCCTGCAGGAGACCGCCCTCGCCTACCTCGACCGCCGGGGCGAGGACATCCCGTTCTGGCGGATGGCCACCACCCCGCCGGCCGAGCTGCGCCGCCGGGCCGAGCGTCTGGCCGCCGCCGTGCCCGGCGGCGAGGTGGTGGACTGCGCGTCGACCCCCGGGGGCGGATCGCTTCCGGGCCTCGAGATCCCGTCGGTGGGGGTGGCCCTGGCCGGCGACCACGCCGCCGCCCTGCGCCAGGCCCCGGTGCCGGTCATCGCCCGGGTGTCCGACGGGCGCACCGTCGCCGACCTGCGGGCCGTGGACCCGGCCGACGACGCTGCCCTGGGCCAGGCCCTGGCCGCCGCGGCAGCCCACGGCAGGGGCAGCGGCGACAGCGGCAGCGCCGGCTAGGCCCAGTGCACGTCGTCGCCACCGCCGGCCACGTCGACCACGGCAAGTCGACGCTGGTGCTGGCCCTCACCGGCACCGACCCCGACCGCTTCGCCGAGGAGAAGGCCCGGGGCCTCACCATCGACCTCGGCTTCGCCTGGATGGCCCTGCCCTCGGGGGCCGAGCTGGCCTTTGTGGACGTCCCCGGCCACGTCCGGTTCATCAAGAACATGCTGGCCGGGGTGGGGGCGGTCGACGCCTGCGTCTTCGTCGTGGCCGCCACCGAGGGCTGGAAGCCTCAGTCCGAGGAGCACCTCCGCATCCTCGAGCTGCTCGGGGTCACCCACGGGCTGGTCGCCCTCACCAAGGTGGGGCTGGTCGACGAGGAATGGGAGGCGTTGGCCCGCATGGAGGTGGCCGACCACCTGGCCGGCACCTTCCTCGAGGACGCCGACGTCGTCGGGGTCGACGCCGTGGCCGGGCGGGGGGTCGGGGAGCTGGTCGCCGCCCTCGACCGGCTGGTCGGCTCCACCCCCACGTCGGCCGACCGGGGCCGGCCCCGGCTGTGGGTCGACCGGGCCTTCGCCGCCCGGGGGGCGGGGACGGTGGTGACCGGCACCCTGGCCGGCGGCCAGCTCGCCGTCGACGACGAGGTCGAGCTGGTCCCCGCCCCGGGGCGGTCGCCGCTGCGGGTCCGGGCCCTCCAGTCCCACGGCCGGCCCCGCGACCGGGTCGGCCCCGGCCACCGGGTGGCGGTGAACGTGGCCGGGGTGTCCCACGACCGGGTGGGGCGGGGCCAGGCCCTCGTCCGCCCGGGCCAGTGGGCGCCCACCAGCGTGTTCGACGCCTCCCTCGCCGTCCTGGCCGGGCTGGACCACGACGTCAGCCGGCGGGGCGCCTACCACGCCTACCTCGGCTCGGGCGAGCACCCCGCCCGTATCCGCCTGCTGGGGCCGGAGTCCATCCCCCCCGGCGGCGCCGGCCTGGTGCGGGTCCACCTGCCCACGGCCCTGCCCCTGCTGCCCGGCGACCGCTACGTGCTGCGCGAGTCCGGCCGGGCCGAGACCGTCGGAGGCGGGGAGATCCTCGACGTGGCCCCGGTGCTGCCGGCGGCCCGGGCCCGTCCCGACCGCTCGGTCGACCGGGTGGTGGCCGAGCGGGGCTGGGTGGACGCCGGACTATTGGAGCGGCTGACCGGCGAGGCCCGGGCCCCCGACGTCGGGCGGTGGGTGGTGGCCCCGGCCGCCCTGGCCGAGACGGTCGGGACGGTGCGCCGGGCGGTGGCCGAAGCCGGGCCGCTGGGGCTGGACGTGGCCTCGCTCACCGACCGGCAGCGGGCCGTCCTCGACCGCCTGGACGACGTGGTCGTCGACGCCGGGCGGGCCCGGCCGTCAGCGGCGGCGGACGCCTCGGCCCAGCTGGGGTCCCACCCCTACGTGGCCGCCCTCGAGGCGGCGCCGTTCACCCCACCCCCGCCCGACGGGGTGGACCGGGCCGAGCTCTCCCAGCTGGTGCGGCGGGGCCTGGTCGTGGAGCGCGACGGCTGCTACTTCGCCCCGGCGGCGGTGGACGCCGCCGGCCGGCGCATCGCCGCCCTCCTCGTGGACCGGCCCGACGGGGTGACGGTGGCCGAGGTGCGCGACGCCCTGGGCACGACCCGCAAGTACCTGCTGCCGCTGCTGGCCCACCTCGACGCCACCGGCGTCACCCGACGGCGCGGCGACCTGCGGGTCGGGGGGCCACGGCTGCCGCAACCCGCCTGAGCCGGCGGGCCCGGCGACCGCGCAGCCGGTTGGCCTCGAGGGCGGTGGTGACGGCCCGCCGGAACCGGTGGGGGTGGGCGATCAGCCAGCTGTGGGCCCCGTCCACGACCACGCCGTCGACCCGGAGGATGGCGCACATGGCGTCGAAGCTGGCCCGGGGGACGATGCGGTCGCGCTGGGACCACACCACCTGGGCCGGCACCCGCCGGCGGGCGAGGTCGGCCAGCTCGGCGGTCAGGTCGGCCGTGCGGGCCAGGTTGGCCACGCTCCAGACCGCCCGGGGGTTGCGCATCAGGTTCGGCAGGGCCTCCCCCAGCACCCGGGGCAGGACCCGGATGCCGGTCGGCACCGGCAGCACGTCCCCCGGGAAGTGGATGCCCCAATCCCACAGGGGCCGCTCGGCGATGGCCCGGCCCCGGCCGCCGTCGGCCGCCGCCGTCCAGGCGCCGCCCCCGACCGAGTTCACCAGGACCAGGTCGGACACGGCCGCGCCGGCGTGGGCGGCGGTGATCGCCACTCCACCCCCGAAGGAGTGGCCCACGACCGACACCGGCTCGTCCACCCCCACGGCGGCGAGGAACCGGTCGAGCCAGGCGCCGTAGCCGGCGAGGGACATCTGGTCCGCCGGCAGCCCCGCCGAGGACCCGAAGCCCGGAAGGGTCGGGGCGATGACGTGCCACCCGGCCCGGACCAGCTGGTGCAGGCCCGACGAGTAGGCCTGGGGCGTCAGACCCCAGCCGTGGACGAAGACGACGGTGGGGCCCCGCCCGCCCTCGGCCAGCTGGGCCCGGCGGCCGTCCACCCGCTCCTGCCGCCAGACGAGGCGGTCCTCCCCCCCGACAACCATCGGGAGCCGAACATACCCGCTACCCCGGGGCGTGCATGGCACGCCGGTGCCACCACGGCCCGGCGGGTGGCGGCGCGCTCAGCCGGCCTGGGCCGACAGCAGGCTCTTGCGTTCCAGCTCGTTGAGGCCGCCCCAGATGCCGTGGGGCTCGCGGATCCGCAGGGCGTACTCCAGACACGGCTTGCGAACCGGGCAAGTGGCGCAGATCGACTTGGCCCGGGCCTCCCGTTCGGTGCGCTCGTCCTTGCGCTCGAAGTACGAGGGCGGGAAGAACACCTCGGCCTGGGGTCCCCGGCACGCCCCCCGCAGCTGCCACATTTCTTCTGCTCGTTGCGCGATCACCGACTCCCCCTTACCGGAATGAAGCTACAGGGCGCTCGGGCCGTGAACAAGGGCCAATTCGAACTAGTTCACCCCCTCTGACCAGGCTGTTCTCGCCGCCGCCGGATCCGCCGGGGGTGCCGCTGGGTAGTGTCCGGCCCCGAGATGGAGCCGGCCGAGTTCTGCCAGCAAGCCCGGGTGCTGATCGTGGCGGGCAAGGGCGGGGTGGGCAAGACGACGGTGTCGGCCGCCCTGGCCCGCATGGCCGGCCGGGCCGGGCTGCGCACCCTGATCGTGGAGATCGAGGGAAAGAGCGGGCTGGCCGCCTCGTTCGGGCGGCGCCAGCCCCTCACCTACGAGGACGTGACCCTGGTGCCGGCGGGGCCGGACACGGCCGAGGTCCGGGCCCGGACCCTCACCCCCGACGACGCCCTGCTCGACTACCTGCAGGACCACGGCCTCAAGCGGGTCTCGAAGCGGCTGGTGTCGTCCGGGGCGCTCGACGTGGTGGCCACGGCCGTGCCGGGGCTGCGCGACATCCTGGTGCTCGGCAAGGTGAAGTCGCTGGAGAAGCGGGAGTCCGCCGACCTGATCGTGCTCGACGCCCCCGCCGCCGGCCACGCCGTCACCTTCCTCACCAGCGCCAAGGGGCTGCTCGACGCCTTCCGGGTGGGCCCCATCCGGACCCAGGCCGCCGAGGTCGTCGAGCTGCTGTCCGACCCCGACCGCTGCCAGGTGCTCCTCGTCACCCTGCCGGAGGAGACGCCGGTCAACGAGGTGGTGGAGACCGCCTACAAGCTGGAGGACCTGGTCGGCATCAGCCTCACCCCGCTGGTGGTCAACGGCGTCTACCCTGACATCGAAGGCCTCGAGGCGGCCGCCGGCCCCGCCACCGGGGACGGCGCGGCCGACGCCGCCCGGCGGGCCGCCGAGTTCCGCCTGGCCCGCCAGCGGCTGCAGGCCGAGCAGACGGCCCGGCTGTCGGAGGCCCTGCCCCTCGCCCAGCTGCGCCTCCCGTACCTGTTCACCACCGACATCGGGCCGGCCGAGATCGACCGGCTGGCCGCCGCCCTGGCCGCCGCCGTCGGCGAGCTGCCGGCCCCCGCCCGGCGGTGACCCTCGCCGAGCTAGTCGCCGACCGGCGCACGATCATCTGCTGTGGCACCGGTGGGGTGGGCAAGACCACCACGGCGGCGGCCATCGCCCTCGAGGGCGCCCGTAGCGGCCGGCGGGCCTGCGTGGTGACCATCGACCCGGCCCGGCGGCTGGCCGACGCCCTCGGCCTCGAGTCGCTGACCAACTCCCCCAGCCGGGTGGAGGGGGACTGGCCGGGCGAGCTGTGGGCGATGATGCTCGACACCAAGAGCACCTTCGACGCCCTGGTGCGTCGCTACGCCGGCTCGGCCGAGCAGGCCGACGGGATCCTCCAGAACCGCCTCTACCGCAACCTGTCCCAGGCCCTGTCGGGCACCCAGGAGTACATGGCGATGGAGAAGCTGTTCGAGCTGCACGAGGAGGGCACCTTCGACCTGGTGGTGGTGGACACCCCGCCCACCCGCAACGCCCTCGACTTCCTGGACGCGCCCCGCCGCCTCGTCCGCTTCCTCGACAACCGCATCTTCCGCCTGCTGGTGATGCCGACCCGCGCTTACCTGCGGGCGGTCAGCGTCGCCACCCAGACGTTCCTCCGCACCGTGTCGCGGGTCGTCGGCAACGAGGTGGTGCAGGACGCCGTCGCCTTCTTCCAGGCGTTCGAGGGGATGGAGCAGGGGTTCCGCAACCGGGCGGCCCGGGTCGAGCAGCTGCTGACCGAGCCGGGCACCGCCTTCGTCATCGTCACCTCCCCACGGCGCGACGCGGTCGAGGAGGCGCTGTTCTTCGCCGACAAGCTCGACGAGGCCGGCATGTCGACCGACGCCCTGGTCGTCAACCGCCTCCACCCCCGGTTCGGCCCGCCGGGGACCGCCGGCTCCCTCGACGGTCAGGCCCCCCCGGCCCTGGTGGCGAACCTGTCCCAGCTCGAAGCGGTGGCCGAGCGGGAGGAGTCGCACTTCGCCGACCTGGCCGGGCGGGTCGCCCCCGCCCCCGTCAGCCGGGTGCCGTTCCTGCCCGCCGACGTCCACGACCTCGAGGGCCTGGCCGAAGTGGGCCGCCACCTCTTCCCCGGCTGACCCGACACCCGAGCGGCCGTCGCCGCCCGGCGCCGGCGGAGCGCGGACCTACTGGTTGGCCTTGGCCGCGCTGAGAGCGTTGGCCGCCTCGTCCACGTTGTCGGCCACCGTCACGATCCGGTCGAAGCCGGTGGTGCGCAGCAGCCGGATCAGGGTCGCCCGGTTGCACGCCACCGCCACGTCACCGCCCTGCTCACGGGTCCGGCGGATGCCCCCGATCAGCGCGCCGAGGCCGGCCGAGTCGATGAACGGCACCTCGGACAGGTCGATGACCAGCCGGGAGCGCGTCGACAGCTCGGCCAGCGATTCGCGGAACTGGCTGACCGTGAAGGCGTCCAGCTCGCCATGAGGGCGGCAGACCGTGTAGTCGCCGGCCTCGTCGATCCGGATGTCGAGCAACGGGGCTCCCTTCGGAGTCGGGCACCGGAATGTACCCGCCGCCGGCACCCGGCTACCTTCGGGTCGATGCCGTGCATCGTCATCGCCGCCGACGCCCGCTGGGTGGTCGACGAGGTACAGGCGGCGCTGTCCGGGCCCGACACCGACGTCATCGAGATCGGCCACGGCGCCGCCGTCCTGCCCTGGGCCAAGGAGAACGTCGCCGACCTGGTCATCCTCGATCTCCAGATCGGGAACATGGGGGGCATGGCCGTCTGCCAGGAGCTCCGCCTGGAGGAGACCGCCGGCCGCCTCGAGCGGGTGCCGGTCCTCATGCTCCTCGACCGGCGCGCCGACGTTCACCTCGCCCGTCGGGTCGACGCCGAGGGCTGGCTGATCAAGCCGCTCGACCCCATCCGGCTGCGCCGGGCCATCCGCATCCTGCTCGACGGGGGCACCTACTACGACGCCTCCTACGCCCCGACCCCGATCATGGTCGAGGGCGCCCCGACGCCGGCCACTGCGGCGGACGCCGGGCCCACCGCGGCGGCCGCCGCCCGACTGGCCGCCCAGACCGACGGGGGCTGACCGGCCCCGACCCATGCTTCGCAGGAGACGCCGCCCGCCTCCGATGCCGGAGGAGCCCAGCGAGCACGAGCTCGAGATCCTCGACGCCCTGACCGCCCTGCGAGACACGACCGTGCGCGAGGTGATGACCCCGCGCCTGGACGTGGTGGCGCTCAAGGCGCCGGTGCGCGTCGGCGACGTGCTGCGGGCCGTGCGCGAGTCGGGGCACAGCCGCTTCCCGGTCTACGAGGAGGACCTCGACCACCTGGTGGGGGTCCTGTTCGTCAAGGACCTGTTCCGCTCCAGCGCCGCGTCGGCGGGAGGTGGTCCGCTCCTCGACCCGGCCGACGTCATCCGTCGCCTGCGCAAGCCCTACCTGGTGCCCGAGGCCCGCCAGGTGCTCGAGGTCCTGGCCGAGATGCGCCAGCGCCGCAACGCCTTCGCCGTCGTCGTCGACGAGTACGGCGGCGTCGAAGGCATCGTCACCATCAAGGACCTGGTCAGCGAGCTGGTGGGTGAGCTGCCCGACGAGTTCGACCACCCCGACGAGTCACCGATCGTGCGGGTGGACACCGGCCGGTGGCTGGTGGCCGGGGACTGCCCGGTCGACGACGTGGCCGAGGAGCTCGGCGTCGAGCTGCCCGAAGGCGAGTACGTCACCCTCGGAGGGTTCTTGTTCGACCGGTTCGGCCACATCCCCGAGGAGGGCGAGACCGTCACCTACGAGGGCTGGGACTTCCGGGTGGCCGAGATGGACCGGCGGAGGGTGGCCAAGGTCGTGGTCCGATCCCCGTCGGGTAGCATCGGGGGGGCCGGCGAGCCGGCCAACGGGAAGTAGCGCAGCTTGGTTAGCGCGCAGCGTTCGGGACGCTGAGGTCGCGGGTTCAAATCCCGCCTTCCCGACTCA
>JAJPHE010000014.1 GCA_021325435.1 Actinomycetota bacterium
GCTTGGGCACCTTCGCCGGTCTAGTACCGGCAGCCGCCGAAGTTGGGGAAGTAACCATCACACCACTGTCCCACACACCAGCGGTATATTACGCGATCCTCTTTAGGCTGATCCCATGACCACGAACTCCGCTTCCTCGGACGTACGACGCCAGGCCGGGTGGCTACCCCCTACCCAGGGCCAGCTGGAGGAGTGGTTGGAGGGCCATCGCCAGCGAGTGAGGTCCCGGGGTGACGATCTCGAGCTCCACCCCGTGCTCGTCGAGTTCCGGGACCTTCTCCACAGCACGCCGATCCTGCGAATGCACGTAAACGAGATGATCGCCCAGGTCCCCAAGACAAGGAAGTACCGCCAGCGCCACCTGGATAGCGTTGAAGAGCTGCTGCTGCTGATCAACGAGGTGCTCGGGATGGCCCCCGAGTTCGGGGACCAGAATGTCACCCTCCCCCTGACTGCCATCCTCGACTGGACGATGGCCACTTCGGCGGGCTTTGCCGCCTACCGGGATGAGCGACTCAACCAGATGATCAGGAGGATTCTCAGCGTCTGGAGCGAGTTCCTCAGCAGCCCCCAGTCGTTGTATGTACTGAATGATTCGCCTCGGGGCTGGATGTCCGAGGCGGCTCGCCGAGCCATCGGGATCGAGCAGTACCGGCACGATCCCGATGGGGCGCACTGGGGATTCCGATCCTGGAATGACTTCTTCACCCGGCAGTTCAAAGAAGATGCTCGTCCCGTCGAGGCCCCCGACGACGACTCGGTGATCGTCAGCGCCTGCGAGTCAACCCCCTATGCCATAGCGCGCGACGTTCAAGTCCTTGATGCCTTCTGGATAAAGACGCAGCCCTATTCGCTTCGCGACATGTTGGCTGGCGCGGAGGAGGCACCGCGGTTTGCGGGGGGCACGGTGTACCAGGCCTTCTTGAGCGCCACCAACTACCACCGATGGCACAGCCCGGTGTCGGGAACGATCGTCAAAGCCTTCGTGGCGCCCGGCACCTACTACTCAGAAGCCGACTCGGAAGGGGCGGATGCCGAGGATCCGGTGGTCTCCCAGGGATACCTGGCCCACGTGGCGACTCGGGCGGTGATCCTCATCGAGGCGGACAATCCGTCGATCGGGTTGGTGGCCTTTGTGGCCGTCGGGATGCTCGAAGTCTCCTCCTGCCTAATTGGGTCCGACATATCGGTCGGCCACCACGTGACCAAGGGAGACGAGCTGGGCTACTTCCAATTCGGAGGATCTACCCACTGTCTCGTCTTCGAGCCGGGCGTCGTCGACAGCTTCGACCTGAGGGCGGTCCCGCAGCCGCGGAACACGCCTTCTCCGTTGGTGCTCGTCCGCTCCAAGATCGCCACCGCCTAGCTGGACAGCTTGCGCAAGGCGGTGGCCAGCGGTTCGAGCACGCCGGGATCGAGGGGCGGCCGCAGGTACACGATGCCGAGTTCCGCACCGACCTCGGCCATGGCGGCGGCCTGCGCGACGGTGGCTTCCGGGTCCCCGTTGAACATGACGTGGGTGGACAGGAGGATCTCCTTCGGGTGGCGGCCGAGGTCCTGGCAGTGCTGGTGCAAGATGTCGCGCTTACGGGCGAAGTCCTGTGGCGTACCCCCCACGAAGTTCCAGTGCTGGGCAAATCGGGCCGCCGTTCGTAGCGTCCTCTTCTCGCCACTCCCGCCGATGCAGATCGGCGGATGGGGGCGCTGGACCGGCTTGGGCTCGTTGCGGGCGTCGGTGAGCTGGTAGTAGTGGCCCTTGAAGGTTGTCGTCTCCTGGGTGAGGAGCCCGACGATCACCTCGCAGGCCTCCTCCAGGCGGTCGCTGCGCTGGCCGGGGGTGCCCAACTCGATCCCGTAGGCCCCCGACTCCTCCTCGTTCCACCCGGCCCCGATCCCGAGCTCCAGGCGCCCCCCGGAAACGATGTCGAGGGTGGCCGCCATGTTGGCGAGGACGGCCGGGTGTCGATAGTGGATGCCCGTCACCAGGGTTCCCATCCGGAGGCGGGTTGTCGCCTGGGCCAGCGCCGTCAAAGTGGTCCATCCCTCCATGCACGGCCCGGTGTGGTCGGAAACGATCGGATAGAAGTGGTCGAAGGTCCAGCCCGACTCAAACACCTCGATGTCATCGGCCGCCTTCCACACCGCGAGCATCTCGGCCCAGGTCGTGTGCTGCGGCGAGGTCTTGAAAGCGAAGCGCATGGCCCCAAACTACAAGGAGCCTGTTGGGAACAATGAACGAGTTCTCGCACCTCCCGACGGCTACCGGCGTAGCGAGGTTGTGCTTGACCTCCTGGCTCTGTCCCTGCGGCTGGCCATCGCTGTTCGCCCCGGCGGCGTACCTAACCCTTCACGAACCGGCCACGGTCGGCCTGTTCCTCCCAACCGCTGGCCCGCCAGAACCCTACGGCTTGGGTATCCGTGCCGACCACGACAGCCTGGAGGCGCCTGCCGCCGAGGATGTTGATCCTGCGCTCGGCCTGCCCGAGCAGAGACCGACCGAGGCCCCTCCGACGGTAGGCAGGGTCGACGGCCAGGCGGTATACCGACCCCCGCCAGCCATCCCAGCCGGCGATCACCGAGCCGACAACCCGTCCGTCACCTTCCACCGCAACGAGAAGCGCTCCGGGGTCGTGTCGGACGAGGCGAGCGAGGCTCTCCAGGTCATCGGTGTGCGTAGGCTCGGCGCCCGACGCCTTCCAGAGGTCGAGTACAGCCTGAAGTTCTCGGCCCTCTGCGGGACGGATCAGGGGCGCCACGTCGACAGCGTAGGAGGCGGCACACCCTGCAATCGGATGTGCCGGTTGCCGCCCGAAGCGGCCGCTCGGCGGACCGACCGGAAGGCTCGTGGGAGGGATCAGGTCGACTTTGCCGGCCCGGGCCAGTGAGGGGCCGGGACGGTACCCTCGTCTTGGGCGAGCCGGCGCCGGCTGGTGTTGCCGAGGGGGCGAGGATGGACGACATCGAGGCTGTACGGGGTCAGTTCGCTGGGATGCGCCCGGGCTACGAGATGATCGCCGCCCGTTTCGTGGGCGATCCGGGTGACGTGGTGGACGAGGCTGCAGCGCTATACGACCGGATGGTGCCCGACCTGGCCTACCTGGACGCACCCGATCATCCCATGGCCGACTCGTTGTTCAAGTGCGCCATGACCCTGGCCGTGTATCTGGCGCTCAAGGACCGCGGCGTGGACGTTCACGACTTTGGCGCGACCGTGGTCGAGATGTTCGCCATGGTGCCGGCGCCCCCCGACCAGTTCGGCGACGACTCGGCCCTGCTGGCGCTCAAGTCGGCGGCTGAGGCATCGCAGCGGGAGCCCAGGAAAGGCGAGTTTGTGTTCGAGGTATTGGAGGGCGTTCAGGATGCGGACGTGGCGATGAACGTCAAGTCGTGCGGAATTTGTCACCACTTCTCGAAGTACGGGGCCATTGAGTTGGTCCCGTACATGTGCGCCCTTGACGACGTGATCAGCGACAAGCTCGATCATGGACTGCGCCGGACCGGCACGATCGCTCTCGGCGCCCAGCACTGCGATTTTCGCTTCAGGCGTGGCGGCGACCCTCTGCGGGTCGCCGACACCCACCCGGAACAGATCAGGCTGAAGAACCGAGGGGGAAGCGCGCCGAGCGTCTAACGGACGGCGACTGAGTGATCTGGGCCGCCTCACACATCCGCCCGTACCTGCCGGTTGCGGACGGGTGTGGATTACGCCGAGGCCGGGCTTGATCCGACTGCGGATGAGCGATCGGTAGCCGTCGATCGTCTTCGGCGATCGGCCGAGCATCTCCAGTTGCTTGATCCAAGCGTCGAGCAGCTGTGCCACCGTCCGGTTGCCGCCGGCGTGCCGGCCCTCCGAGACCTCGACGCAGGGCCGGTTGAGCTCGCCTCGGCCTCGTCGGCGGGAGCCCCGGAAGCTCCGGCTCAGCGGCCCTAGGAGCCGTGAGGGGATCACGCCCCGTCCTCACCCGTAGCTCGCCCGGGCCGGGTCTCTCGCAGGGTGCCCCGGTACGTCGGTCTGGGGGAGTTTTGAGTGATGGGAGCGGGCCCCGCGCCCGCTCAAGAACAGAGGCCCTCCCTGCATGGCAGCAGAAAGGGCCCCCGACTTATCCGGCGGAGGGAGTGGGATTTGAACCCACGGTGCCCAAAGGACACAACGGTTTTCGAGGGCGTATCCCGTGTTCCAGCGGCGTTCGTTGCGGTTCAGGATTGACCGCCTGACCAGGCCTTTCGTCGGCGAATCGTTCGCAGTGATCCGATGCCGTCCGCTCCCATTCGCCATCTTTGAGGGATGAATTGAGGGATGGGAACGCAACGCTTTCCGTGCACCGTGCCGCTGTGCCGTCTTCACCGTCATCCCTCAAAGCATCCCTCAATGAGCAGATGAATTCCAAGGGTCCCTCCCCGGGCTGTGCCATCGCCGTCACGGGGGTCGATCCTCGCCAGGTTGTGTGAATACCTCCTTTACATGTTCAAGAAGGAGCCGCTCGCCAGGCGGTCGGCGGCTGCGCCGCGGCCGCCCCTCTTGCCATTCAGGACGATCACATCCGGCAAGATGCGTGCCATGCTGGTCGTGCACGCCACGAGGAAACTCCTAGAGCGTCTCCGCGTTCGGCCGGCTGATGCCATTGCGCCATCTACCACCATCCTGGGATCCTGGTACGCCACGGTGCTGTTCTGGAGGCCCCAGGTGGCGCTCTGGATCAACGAGCGGACCCTGCTGCCCCTCCTCATCCCCCTGGCGCCGGCAGCGAGCCTCCTGGATCGCTTTCCGGATGAGTTGGCTGTGTTGTTGCAGCGATTGGGGGCCCCGTCATCCTTCGTTGCTGCCGAGGTGGAGCAGATGGCCGAGCGCCAAGTGGCCAAGACCGCCAGCAGGAGCCTGTTGGGAACCATGAACGAGTTCTCGTGCCTCGCTGACGACTACAGGCGGAGACACCCTGCGGCCCACTGTTCAAGAGCCACGTAAGCCCGGACGAGGAACTCAGGGCGATCCTCAGCGAACTTGGATCGAGTGAGGGTCCTCGGAGTCCGTAGTTTGCGGGTGCTGTGATACAGGGGACGCACCCGCTGGTCCCGCCCGAGGAGCATTTCTGATCGGGCGCTTCGGACATTCCGATCTGGCGGCGGGCGACGGGGTACCGGCAATATCGTGTACCTCAGTATACAACGGTTCTACTGGGCTATACAATGGGACAATGGATCAGACGGCACACGTGATGACAGTGTCACGTAACGGGCAGGTATCCATCCCCGCCGAGACCCGCGCTCGCTGGAAAGCCCGGCA
>JAJPHE010000134.1 GCA_021325435.1 Actinomycetota bacterium
TGTATCTCGGTGGCCACACGTCCAAGAACCTCGACGTGGTCTGGCCCGCCCTGCACGCTTACAACCGTTGGCTGGCCGACTTCTGCGCGGCGGCGCCGGGGAGGCGGGCGGGGTGCATGCCGATCGACCTGCACGACATGGACCGTGCCGTCGAGGAGATCGCCTGGGGGCGCGAGAACGGGATCTTCGGGGGCATCATGCTGCCGGCAATGTCTCTGACCTCGGGGCTGCCCGGCTACACCGACGACTACTACGAGCCTCTCTGGAGCGCCTGTGAGGACCACTCCATGGTGGTGAACCTCCACACCGGCGCCTCCGGTATGCCGACCGACGGCAAACAGCTCTACGACCAGAAGCGAGGAAGCTTCCTCGGGCTGTACGAGGTGTTCGTCTTCACCCGGCGGCCGCTCTGGTTCCTCGTCTTTGGCGGGGTATTCGACCGCCATCCCCGGCTCAAGGTAGTGATATCCGAGAACGGCGTGCAGTGGCTGCCCTCCCTGGTGCGCGATATGGAGCAGTTCTTCGACACGCACGGCAGCGCGCCGGTGCGCGCCTACCTGAAGATGCGACCGGCCGACTACTTCGAGCGCCACGTGTTCGTCGGTGGGTCACTGATGAAGCGCTACGAGGTGGAGATGCGCGATGAGATCGGCGTGGACCATCTGATGTGGGGCACCGACTACCCGCATCTCGAGGGGGCTGTACCGGTTCACCGGCAGGTGATGCAGCATCTCGTGGGAGGGCTACCGGAGGAAGACATCCGGCGCATCCTGGGCTCGAATGCCGTCGAGCTCTGGGGATTCGACGCGGACCTCCTTCAGGCCGTGGCTGACCGGGTGGGTCCGACCGTCAATGACCTGGCCGAGCCGTTGGCGGCCGAGGACATCCCCGACACGTTCAGCTGGAGCGTCTCGCGCCCGGTTCCTCTAATACAGACCGTCTGACCGGCAGCCTGATCAGTGGCCCCCCGCCGCTGAGCAGGTGGCACACAACCCGAAGATCTCCACGGTGTGGGTGATGTCCGTGTAACCGAGGCGGCGGGCGGCCGACTCGGCCCAGCGCTCCACCTCCGGACCTTCGATCTCCTCGCTCGTTCCGCAGCGACGGCAGACGATGTGGTGGTGGTGGTCGTCGCTGCGGCAGTGGCGATAGACCGTCTGACCATCGGCCGCCTGCAGGGTGTCGATCACCCCGTGCTCGGCGAGGAGCTGCAGATGCCGGTAGACAGTGGCCAGGCCGACCGGCGCACCGCCGGCCCGCAGTTCGGCGTGGATGTCCTGAGCGCTGCGGAAGGTGCCCGACGAGCGCAGGGCGGCGAGGACCGCGGCCCCCTGACGGGTCGTCGGCAACCGCCGGGGCGATGCCGGCTCAGCCATCGGCCCCCGCCCGGGACCGTCGAGCTCGCTGCTTGGCCATCGGACCGGCCAGGCGGGCGAGCAGGTAGATGGCGAAGCTGATGGCGGCGACGAGGACACTGGGCTTCACCTTGGAGGCCTGAAGGCTGGCCAGTAGGCCTCCGTCGGCGGAGAGCACGGCGAACACCACCGAAAGGATGGCAACCCCGAGCGGGCTGGTTGCCAGCCGCTGGGCGGAGGCGGCGGGGGTGATGGCCAGAGACAGCACCAACAGCGTGCCCACGACCTGGGCGGCCTCGGTGACGGTCAGGGCCAGGATCAGCAGGAAGACCAGCCCGAGCACCCGTACCGGCACCCCTCTGGCCGCGGCCACCTCGGGGTCGACCGAAGCGAATAGAAGGGGCCGGTAGACGACGGCGAGGCAGACCATGGCGGCCACCGCGATGACGACCAGCAGAAGGATCTGGCCTGTGCTGACCCCGAAGAGGTTGCCGAAAAGGATGTTCGTCGCCTGGGTGGCGAACCCGTGGTAGTAGCCGAGCAGAAGGACCCCGAGGCCGAGGCCGGCGGCCAGCACTACACCGATCGATGAGTCGCGGTCGCGCTGACGCGAGCTGAGGGCGGCGATTAGGGCCGCCACCACCACCGACCCGATCAGGGCTCCCGCCACCGGGTTGTCGGAGACGAGCAATCCGGCGGCCGCCCCGGTGAAGGCCAGCTCGGCGGTGCCGTGAACGGCGAAGGCCATGTTCCTCGTGATGACGAACGGACCGATCAGCCCGCACGTGACGGCAACGAGGCCACCGGCGAGCAGGGCGTGTTGGGCGAAGGGGAGTGACAGGTAGTCGCCGAGTCCCATCTCTCAGCCTCCGACCTCGGCCGGGGGGTGATGATGGTGGCCGCCGGAGCCGGCGCCCTCCTCCGGGCCCACCACGACGATCCGTTCGCCCACCCGGAGCACCTCCACGGGAACTCCGTAGAGACCCGTCAGCGTCTCGGACGTCAGGACTCCGGACGGGTCGCCGATACTCCACCGCCCCCCGACGAGATAGAGCACCCGGTCCACGTAGGCGAGGATCGGGTTGATCTCGTGGGTGACGAAGACGACGGTGGTCCCCTGTCGTCGCCGGCTGTCGATCAAGGCCGTGACCGCGTGGGTCTGGCCGGGGTCCAGTGAGAGAAGGGGCTCGTCACACAACAGCAGGTCGGGGTCACCGAGAAGGGCCTGGGCCACCCGGAGCCGTTGCTGCTCGCCGCCGGAACAGGTGCCGATCGGCGCGTCGGCGAACGATGTGGCCCCGACCGCGGCCAGGGCCGCATCCACCTTGCTGCGGGCGCTTCGGCCGCCCAGCAGCCCGGCCCGGTGGCCGTCCAGCCCGAAACGGACCAGGTCCCGCGCCCTCACCGGCAGATCGGGGTCGAACGCCCGCTGCTGGGGGATGTAACCGATGTGCCGGCTACCTCGCCTGGGCGGTGAGCCGGCTACCTCGACCGTGCCGGCAGACAGGGGCTGCTGACCGAGGAGCACCTTGAGCAGGGTGGTCTTTCCCGAGCCATTGGGGCCCAGGACGGCGAGGAACTCCGCCCGCTCGACCTCGAAGGTCAGGTCTCTCCACAGGGTCCTGGCGCCGAAGTGGACCGCAGCCCCGTCGAAGCGGACAGGGGGGCGCCCGGTCACCGTCATCCCTGAGCGGCCAGGCCGGCGGCGATGGCCTTGATCTCAGCGAGCTGCCAGGCCTGGTAGGTCGGCTCCCCGGGGGGCAGGGTCTCGGTGACGGGCACCACCGCCACCCCGGCCCTTTGGGCCAGCCGGCGGAGGGCGTCGGTGACGGGCGTGGTCGTCTGGGCGTTGTAGAGCAGCACTCGTAGCCGGTGGCCGGTGATGAGGTCGTCCATGGCGGCGGTGTCCGCCGGGGAGGGCTCATTTCCGTCCTCGACCGCTGACGCGAATCCTGCAGGCGTGAGCACCTTCAGTCCGGCGTCAGCCAGCAGGTACCCCGGCAGCCGCTCGGTGTAGGCGACCGGGGCGCCCGGGAACCGCTGGTGCAGGTCGGACAGGGCCGCCAGCAGCGGCGTCAGCGCCTGGTCGAAACGGGTCAGGTTCAGCTGGTACCCGGCGGCGTGTGCGGGGTCGGTGTGGGCCAAGGCCGCCTCTATGCCCGCCGCCACTGTCCTGACCCGGGAGACGTCGTACCAGAAGTGAGGGTTGGCGTCGTTGGGTGCCCCGAGCAGGTGCTGGACCGAGAGCACCGTGCGGGCCGAGGTCGGCGTGGCCGCCACCAGCCGGGTGAGGAAGTCGTCGTAGCCGGCCCCGTTCTCCACGACGATGCGGGCCCGGCCCACGGCGGCGGCGTCGGCCGCGTCTGACTCGTAGAGGTGAGGGTCGGCGCTGGGGTCCGAGATGATCGATCTCACCCGTACGGCGGGGCCCCCTACCTGTCCGGCGATGTTGCCCCAGAAGTTCTCGCCGGCGACGACCTCGACCGGCCCGGCCGTGGGCCCAGTCCCGCAGCCGGCGAAGGCGACGGAGCACACCGACGCCGCTGCCGTCGCCGCCGCCACCAGCCTCCATCTCCCTCGCATCGGCTCAGAATGATAACGATTCTCATACGCAAGTGTCGACGCCGGCGGGAACGACGAAGGCCGGTTCCGGCTGAAGAGGCCGGGGGTCCGCCCCCCACCTCCGCCGCTGGCAGGGGCTCAGGGCTCAGAGCGAGCCGAGAGGCGCCGCATCATCTGGATGCCGGCATTGATCGACGAGGCCAGGGTCTCGTCGTTGGAGCGCGAGATGGCGGCGTGCACCCGGCGCTCGAACAGGGCTCGCAGCACCGGGTTGAAGGCGTGGTAGGTCTCCCGGAAATGGATGCGGGTTCGGCCGCCGCCCAGATCCTCCAGCCTCGTCCATCCGGTCGCCTTGGACCACAGGGGCTTGCCCACCGCGTCGTAACGCCAGGACACGGGAGGGTGAACCTCGGTGAGCCACTCCCAGGAGACGCCTCTGCCGCCCGACAGGAGCCAGCGGGGCACGGGAAAGGTGCAGTGGCGCACCAGCCCCTCGCCGCTGGGGTCTCCGGGGTGCAGCACCTCGATGGTCACGTCCCCGTGGCTGCGCCGCCCGGAGCGGTGGGACCAGAAGATCGACCAGACCTCTTCCGGGGTCCCTTCCACATCGACTGAGAACGAGTGGTCCTGCATCCGGCGAGCAGCGTAGGCGGCGGGTGGGGTGGCCGTGCCGGTAGACAAGGGAGATGAGGATCGGAGTCGTATTCCCCCAGACCGAGATCGGCGCCGACGTCGGTGCCGTGCGGGCCTACGCCGAGCGGGTCGAGGAACTCGGGTACACCCATGTGCTCGCCTACGACCACGTGCTGGGCGCCGACACGTCGGTCCACCGCGGCTGGCGGGGCCCCTACGACCTTCACAGCACGTTCCACGAGCCGCTGGTGCTGTTCGGCTTCCTTGCCGGGTTCACTTCGCTCGAGCTGGTGACCGGAATCATCATCCTTCCCCAACGCCAGACCGCCCTGGTCGCCAAGCAGGCGGCCCAGGTGGACCTGCTGACCGGAGGCCGGTTCCGCCTGGGGGTCGGGCTGGGCTGGAACCCGGTCGAGTACGAGGCGCTGGGGAAGAGTTTCTCGGATCGGGGCCGGCGGATGGGCGAGCAGGTCGACCTGCTCCGCCGGCTCTGGACCACCGAGAGCGTCACCTTTGACGGCCGCTACGAGAGAGTGGAAGGCGCCGGTTTGGCCCCGCCGCCTGTGCAACGACCGATCCCGGTCTGGTTCGGGGGGCAGTCACCTCCGGCCTACCGCCGGGCGGGGCGGCTGGCCGACGGGTGGTTCCCTCAGCTACCGCCGGGAGAGCGTCTCGACGAGGCCCGCCAGATGGTGGAGGACGCCGCTCGGGCCTCAGGGCGCGATCCCTCAGCCATCGGGATGGAGGGCCGGGTGAGCTGGACCGACGGCGGCGTCGACCGGCTGGTCGATCACACCGGCCGATGGCGGCGCGCCGGGGCGACGCATCTGTCGGTCAACACCATGGGGGCCGGCTTGGCGTCGGTCGACGCCCACCTCGACGTCCTGGCGGAGACGGCCGGGGCGCTCGGCCTGGGCGGAGCCTGAGCGAGCTCAGGCCAGCGAGCGGAGGAAACGGCCGATGGCGGCGTTAACTTCGACCGGGCGCTCCATGACCACGAGATGGCCTGCCTCCGGCACCATGACCGTCTCCCGAAGGTCGGTCAGCAGTGAGCTCATCCGCCCCAGCGGATCGGGGCCGGAGAACCCGGCCAGATCGCAGTCACGCTCCCCGGCGAGGAAGAACACCGGCACCTCGACCTTGGCCTCGCCGAAGGGGGCCGACGCCTCCCAGTTCAGGTCAAGGGCCCGATACCAGTTGAGGCCGCCGGTGAAGCCGGTGCGGGTGAACTGCTCGACGTATGCGTCCATTTCCGCCTCGGTCATCCACGACCAGGGCAGAGGGGGGGCCTCCGGCAGGGCGTCGAGGTAGCCGACGCCGGGCGGCGCTTTCCACGTCTCGAAGTAGTCGCACTGGCCGCTCAGGGCCCAGAACACGCGGGTGAGGAACTGCCGGGGCTGAGAAGCCAGCTCGGCGTCGGCCACCCCGGGCTCCATGAAGTAGTGCACGTGCACGAAGTGCTTCTGGGCCAGACGGGCGAAGTAGTCGCTCGGCCGCACCGGCGAACGGCCGAGGAACGGGTTGTTGATGACGATGGCGGCCCGGACCCGCTCGGGGGCGCGCAAGGCCACGCTCCACACCAGCTCGGCCCCGAAGTCGAAGCCGGCGAAGACGGCACGCTCCTCGCCCAGCTCGTCGAGGAGGCCCACCACGTCGGCGACGACCCGGTCGACCCGGTAGTCGGCGACCGCGTCGGGCCGGTCCGTGGCGCCGTAGCCCCGCATGTCGGGCGCCACCGCCCGCCAGCCGGCGGCGGCCACCGCGGGCAGTTGGTGGCGCCAGCTGTACCAGAGGTGAGGGAAGCCGTGGCACATGATCACCGGTGGGCCCGACCCCAGCTCGGCGACGTGCATGCTGATCCCGTTGACCGCCACTTGGCGGTGCCGGACGGCGTCCATCGGCCGACTGTAGGTCGCCGCTTACGGCCCCGCCCGGGCGTGCTGGCGTCAGCCGGGTAGGACCGCCTCGATCGCCGCCACCAGCTCGTCGGACTCGGGCTCCACCAGGGGGCGGAACCGTCCGGAGACCGCTCCGTCCGGAGCGACGAGGAACTTCTCGAAATTCCACGCCACGTCGCCCGCCTTCCCCTCGGTGTCGGGCACCGCCGTCAGCTGCTCGAACAGCGCATGGCGGCCCGGTCCGTTCACGTCGACCTTCTCCGTCAGCGGGAAGGTGACCCCATAGGTGGTGGAACAGAACGTGGCTATCTCGTCGGGGGATCCTGGCTCCTGCTCGGCGAACTGGTTGCACGGCACGCCGACCACGGTGAAGCCGCGGGGCGAGTAGCGCTCGTGGATCCGCTCCAGTCCCTCGTACTGGGGGGTGAGGCCGCACTTGGACGCCACGTTGACGATCAACACGGCTTTGCCCTTCAGCTCCTGGAGGTGTAGCGGCCCTCCGCCCAGGGCAGCGATGTCAATGTCGTATATGGCCATGGGCGCACGGTACTTGGCCCCGCTCGGCGCCGCCGCCCGGCGGCGCGCGAGGCTCGTTGCATGAGGGTCGGAGAGCTCGAGGTGATGCCTGTCATCGACGGGGCGGCGGTGGTGGCCGCAGCAGCTTCCTACCGCGACGGAGGGCGTGGAGGCGCCGAGGAGGACTGGGAGCCGCACCGGGCCTTCCTACGCGACGACGGGATGCTCGAGATGGCGATGGGCGGGTTCCTCGTCCGCTCCGGCGACCGGGTCGTTCTCGTCGACACGGGCCTCGGCCACCTCGAACGCGGCCCTTTCCGGGGCGGTCAGCTCCTGGCGTCGCTGGCGGTCCTCGGCGTGTCGCCCGACGACGTGACCGACGTCGTGCTCACCCATCTGCACTTCGACCACGTCGGGTGGACCACCCGCCATGGCGAGGTCGTGTTCACCAACGCCACCTACCGCTGCGACCGGCGCGACTGGGAGCATTTCGTCGGGCCCGACCCCGGCGCCACCCGCAAGCTCGCCCCACTCGAGACACGGCTCCAGACATGGGAGGGAAGCGGGCCTCTGCTGCCCGGGGTCGACACCATGGCGGCCCCCGGCCACACCCCCGGCAGCACGGTGGTGGTCCTGTCCTCAGGTGACGCGCGGGCCTTGCTGTTGGGAGACGTGGTCCACTGCCCGGTCGAGCTGGTGGACGACGAGTGGGCGGGGATCTACGACGTCGACCCCGAGCTGGCTCGCCGCACCCGAGTGGCGCTGGCCCGCGAGATCGAA
>JAJPHE010000140.1 GCA_021325435.1 Actinomycetota bacterium
ACCAGCGGTAGGCGGTCACGGGGTGGATGCCTTGCTCGCGCGCCCACTGCTTCAAGTTCATGGAAGTGGATTGTAGTGTATAGGCGCGTCAGCTGTTGTTAACCCCATCGCCGGCGTGCGGGCGAGCCGGCGCGCGAGCTGCTCGAAGGTCGTGTCGTCGGTGAGGTACGCCGGAGGGATGGGCTTCGGCTGGTGCTTGCGCTCCCCCTCCGGGAGCGCAAGCCACTCGCCGACTTGCTGCCGGTAATCGTCGTCCAGCTCGTCAACCGCCTTGTGGAGCGGTCGAGCCGCAGAGGAAATCGCAGGTGACTTCCCGGCCCCGGGGCTGCGACCAGCCCGATCCAGAGGATGGCGCGCTCGCTTCAGTCCGGGTTGATCCGGATCTCGCTTGCGCCGCCGACCGCGATCGCCAGCACGCCGAGTGCCGCGGGGCCGACCAGGTCGAGCGGCAGGCCGCCACCAGCCGCTCGGCGTAGCTCTGCGCCTCGGGCGGGAGCGCGTCCAACGGGAACGGCTCCGGCTCGGCGGGTACCCAGGGGTCGTCCTCGACGGAGTGCCCCCCCCCGTACTCCCCTCGGGGCCACCGGGGCCCTCTTGCACTTGAGCCCGCTTCCTGGCGGCGTCGATCAGCCGTTCGACCCAGGGGCCGAAGGCCTCCCCTAGGGTCTGGGCGGCCTCGCACGGGTCCTTGAACCCCGTTGCCCTGGCGTCGATCTCGATCACCGTGGGCATCAGGTCGCCCTCCAGCAGTGCTGGCGGACGCGCCCGGCCAGCACCGCCCCAGGTTCTGCCCAGACCACCCACTTCGTGAATCTCGGCCAGGGCCCTCGCCTGCGCGAGCCCGAAGATCCCCTGCCCGGGGACGCCGATCGCTGGGAGGCCAACCTGCCAGAAGGCGGCGCAATCGGTCTTCCCCTCGACGATCAGGACCCTGCCGATCCTGCGGGCGAGGCCCAGGCGGTCCACCCCGTAGAAGCAGGTCGCTGGCCTGGGTCCCCGGGGGCCAACGGAAGCGGTCGCCGGTGAGGCCGACCCGATAGCGGACCGCGATCACCTGTCCGTCAGGGCCTCGGTATGGGATCGCCACGGCGTCTCGCCCGTGCCACTTGGCGTCGGCCCACCCCAGCTCCCGGAGCCAGTCGAGGTCGAGCCCCTTGGCGTGAGCGAGTTGGGCCAGGGTGATTCCCTCGGGCTCAGGGTCCTCGGATCGGCGCCCCTGGTTGGTGGGCTGGTGGTCGAGCAGGACCAGCCGCGGACGATCGTCCTCCCGGTCTGGCCACAAGCCCCGCTCGCGGAGAGCCGCGACCACTTGGGACCGGGGGCAGCCGGCGTGACAATGCCATAGAACCGCGTCTCTCTGGCTCAGGCTGAGCGAGGGGTGGCGGTCGTCGTGAGCTGGGCAGTGGGTCAGGCCGGCCCCGCGGCGGGCGGTGATATGGCATGGGCACCCAGGTCGGTTGCACTCCAGTGCCCGCGCGATCTCGGCCGCGGTCGGGGGCCTGTCAGGTGTCGGACTGCGCATCGTCCCCCTGCAGCTGACTCTTGTCGAATTCCTCCGGGGTGATGCTTCGTACCGGCTCCCACGGAGCCGCCAGTTCAGGGGTGGCCATGCGGTTTTGAGCTGGCGCAGTTGTGCCCACTGGCGCCGCCGGAGCCCGTGCTCCTTCTGTTGTCGACCAGCCATCACCCACCACCCATCTCGAGGGGCTTGGCCAGGTCCCGCCGCGCCCGCCAGGCCCGGGTCTGGGCGCACAGTTGTGCCGTCTCCCAACCCGCGGCGATATCGACCAGGTAGGACGTGCACCGCCCCTCGCCGGCAGGCAGGTGGAGCACCAGTGCATGGCTTCGGTCAACCGCGATCATCCGGTAGTGCCGCTGTTCGGCGGTGTCCCACAGGTAGTCGGCGTGGGCGTATAGCGCCAGCTAGACGGCGATCTCCGCCCATCTGGGGCGCAAATCGCGCCCGGTCTTGAGGTCGGTGACCAGCAACCGGCCGTTCAGCTGCACGATCCGATCCAGGGTGCCGGCCACTCCACGGTGGGACCGTGGCCGTCGAGCCCGCCACCCGCCAGGTGCTGGGACCGACGACCACACCTGGGGAGGTGCAGTGTAGATGAGCCAACATCGCCTGGTCGGCATCGACCTTGGCATCGCCTCGGCGCACACCGTCCGCGTCCTGTGCGAGGACGGCAGCGAGGTCTGCCGGCGCCGCTGCTGGCCCCGCCTGGACAGCCTGCTGGAGGTCGAGGCCGCCGCCCTCGCCGGCGCCCCGCCGGACCTTCGCCTGGAGGTGGTGATCGAGCCCACCGGCCCGGCGTGGCTGCCGATCGCCGTCTTCTTCACCCGCCGCGGGCACACCGTCTACCGGGTCAGCTCGGCCAAGGCCGCCGACCTCCGCCGCTTCCTCTCCCGCCACGCCAAGTCCAACGGCATCGACGCCGAGACCCTGGCCCGCCTGCCCCTGGTCGATCCCGGTGGCCTGCGACCACTCCGGCTCCCGGAGGGCGACGCCGCCAGCCTCGACCGCCAGGTCCGGGCCACCGACCGGCTCACCCGACCGGCCGCCGAGCACAAGCGGCGGCTCAAGGACCTGGTCCGGCAGCTGCTGCCCATGACCCCGCTGCCGGGCGAGCTGGGCCGAGCCGACCTGGCCGTGCTCGGGCGCACCGGCGCCCATCCCCGGCGGCTGCTGGCCATGGGCAGGGCGCGGCTGACCCGGCTGATCGTCAAGGCCTCCAGCGGGCATCTCGGCGAGGAGCGCGCCCAGGCCTGGCTCGACGCCGCCCACTTCGCGCTCGAGCTCTACGGTGACCATCCTGCCCTCGCCTTCGATGACCGTGCCGCCGAGGTGGTCACCGAGGTTCGCCTCCCGCAGGCCACCGAGGCCGAACTGCCCGCCCACGAGTCGGCTCGCGAACAGGCCTACCTCCAGGTCGACCCGGACCAGCTCGCCCGCAGCCTGCCCGGTGTCGCCGCCGTCGGCGGACCGGCTCTGGCCGCCCTGGTCGGCGACGCCCGCCGCTTCCCCGGTGGCGCCAGCTTCCGCTCCTTCACCGGCCTGGCTCCCAGGGCCTCCGAGACCGGCGAGACCGACCGCAAAGGCCAGCCCATGTCCAAGGCCGGCCCTCGCCTGCTTCGCACCACCCTGCTCCGCGCCGCCGACCACGCCCGCCATCTCGACCCCCAGCTCGCCCGCCTCTACTCCGTCCAGGTCGTCGAGCGCGGCGCCTGCCACCTCAAGGCCCTCTGCGTTGTCGCTGCCCACCTGGGCGAGCGCGCCTGGGCGGTGCTCGCTCGCGGTACCCCCTACGAGTTCCGAGACGTCGACGGTACCTTGGTCACCCCACCGGAAGCCAAGGCCCTGGCTGCCCACGGGAAGGTGCCCGACGACGTGCGCCAGCGCCGCCGAAGCAGGAAGAGCAGGAAGCACGGAGGGAAGGCCCCTCACCAAGTCCACCAGGGACATGCAACGCGCGCTCGCGGCGCACAAACGAGGCGACCTTCCCCAGAGCCCATCCTGACATCCGACCTGATCCCGATCAAGCAGGTGCTGATCGGCCTCCAGGAGCGAATCAATGTTCCCTTTTGACAAGCCCATCGTGCTTAGGGAATCAGATCACCCGGTAGCCTGGTCGGCACCGATGAGCTGGCGGTGGCGGTGTGGGGGCAGACCCCGTCCGGCTCCACCACGCAGCCGTCGGTGGCCTCTGCCCAGCCCTTGGAGATCCAGTCCTCCACCTCCTCCAAGTCGAGCCCCTCCAGATCGATCAGGCTCGGCGGCTCCGTTGGCCTACCCTCCTGGGAGCGATGGTCGCGGCGGCTCCTGGGATCGAAGGCGGTCACGGCGCCACCTCCTCCTTGCTGGCCGCCCCCGCGAGATCGCGGGAGGGCTCGACGTGGCCGATCAGGTGCGGCTCGGGCACCGCCTCCACCCGGACCTCGGTCACGTGGGCCAGACCACCGACCTCGTGCAGCGCCGTCCGCTCCATCCAGTCCGGGACCTCGAACGTGATCCGCCTCACGCCGCCCCTCCCGTCCGATCTCCGCCAAGCCGGGCCAGCAGCTCGGTCGCTCCCTCCGTCTCGGTGGCCATCGGCTCGATGCCGGCCCGCCGCAACGCCCGCTCGTGGTCGGGGACGCGGATCGTGGC
>JAJPHE010000110.1 GCA_021325435.1 Actinomycetota bacterium
CGGTCGAGCAGCCGCATGATGCCGACGGTGGTGTTGGGGTCGAGGTTGCCGGTGGGCTCGTCGGCCAGGAGGATCAGGGGCCGGTTCACGAAGGCCCGGGCGATGGCCACCCGCTGCTGCTCGCCCCCGGAGAGCTCATTGGGCAGGTTGTCCATCTTCTTGGACAATCCGACCAGATCGAGGATCTGAGGCACCTGCGAGGACACCACGTGGCGGGGGCGGCCGATGACCTCGAGGGCGAAGGCCACGTTCTCGTAGACGGTCTTGTTCGGGAGCAGTCGGAAGTCCTGGAAGATGCAGCCGATGTTCCGCCGCAGGTAGGGCACCTTCCACGGGCTGAGCAACCCGATGTCCTTGCCGGCGACCCAGATCCTTCCGTTGTCCGGCTTCTCCTCGCGAAGCAACAGGCGCAGGAAGGTCGACTTGCCCGAGCCGGACGGGCCGACCAGGAAGACGAACTCGCCCTTGCCGATGTCAACCGAGACATCGCGCAGCGCGACGGTAGACCCCTTGTAGGTCTTGGTGACGTTCTCGAGCTTGATCATGCGAGAGTCGAATCCGGGACCGACGCCCGGCACGTCCTCACCAGGCTACCAGCACTGACCATCCGACCCGCTCATGGGGTGTCCTGGCCCCCGGTGGGGCTGAGAGCCCCCTCAGCTCGCCCGGCCGCCCGGTCGTCAGCTGGGCTGGGCCTGGGCCCGCCGCCACCGCAGGAACCCCTCCATGAGCTCGTCGATGTCGCCGTCGAGCACCCCGTTGACGTTGCCGGTCTCGATCTTCGACCGCTCGTCCTTGACCATCTGGTAGGGGGCCATCACGTAGGCGCGGATGAAGTTGCCCGCTCGGGAGACCGCGCTCTGGGGCCCGCTGATCGCCTCCAGCTCGGCCCGGCGCTCCTCGCGCTGACGCTCGGCGAGCTTGGCCGCCAGGATCTGCATGGCCCGGGCCTTGTTCTGGAACTGGCTGCGCTCGTTCTGGCAGGAGGTCACGATGCCGGTGGGAAGGTGGGTGATGCGCACGGCCGAGTCGGTCACGTTGACGTGCTGACCGCCTGCCCCCGACGAGCGGTAGGTGTCGATGCGCAGGTCCTTCTCGTCGATCTTCACCTCGTCGGACACGTCCTCGAGGAACGGCACCACGTCGACGGCGGCATAGGAGGTCTGGCGCCGGGCCTGGGAGTCGAAGGGGGAGATGCGGTACAGCCGGTGCACTCCCCGCTCACCGGACATCAGCCCGTAGGCGTACCGGCCCCGGATGATGATGGTGGCCGACAGGATGCCCGCCTCCTGGCCCGGGGTGGCCTCGTCCATCTCCACCTCGAATCCCCGCCGCTCCGCCCACCGCAGGTACATGCGCAGCAGGATGTTGGCCCAGTCCTGGGCGTCGGTGCCGCCCTCCCCGGCATGGATGTCGACCACCGCGTCGCGCTCATCGTGCTCGCCGGAGAACAGCGAGCGGACCTCGAGGTCATCGAGTGCCTGGCCGAGCGTCGTCACCATCTCGGTCAACTCGGGCTCCACCGACTCGTCCTGCTCCTCCTGGGCCAGTTGGAACAGCGTCTGGGCGTCGGTCAGCCGGCCCCGCAGCCCCTCGAGCAGGACGATGTCGTCGGAGGTCCGGCCGTAGTCGGTGGTGACCTGACGGGCTCGGTCGGCGTCGTCCCAAAGGTCGGGCCGGGCGATCTCCGGTTCGAGAGCCGCCCGCCGGGCCCGCAGACCGTCCAGGTCGAGATACTTCTCGGCCTCCGAGACCCGCTTGGCCAGGTCGGCCAGCTCGGCCGAGAAGTCACGCACCCGGCCCTACCGGCCGTGGCAGTGCTTGTACTTCCGGCCGCTACCGCACCAGCAGGGGTCGTTGCGTCCCACCTTGGGCTGGCCGCCGGCGGAAGCGGCGGGCTGGCCGGCCCCGGGCGGGCCGGCGGGGAGGCCGCCGGGACGGCCGGGCATCGGCCCCCGCCCGGCGGTGCCGGCCGGAGGGACGCCGGGGGCGCGGGGACCGGAAGGCGCCGGCCGGGGGGCCAGCGGGCGGGGCTGGTCGGGCTGGGCCGGGGCCGGGTGTCCCAGGGGCGGGGTGACCCCCGGCGGCGCCGCCGGCGGCGAGGTGGGGGGGCCCTCGGGCGGCAGCCCGGGCTGAGTCGACTCGACCGCGGTCTCCAGCATGCCGGTGGAGCCCTGGACCGGGTTGTCGGGAGCGGCGTAGCGGGCCTGCTCCAGGTCCGGCTCGGGAGCGGGCGCGATCGTCACCTCGGCGTGCATCACGTAGCGCAGGTAGTCCTCATCGATGGCTTCGATGAGCTGCTCGAACATGTGGTAGCCCTCGCGCTGCCACGCCACCAGCGGGTCCTGCTGTCCCATGGCCCGCAGGTTGATGCCCTCGCGCAGGTAGTCCATCTCGGCGAGGTGCTCGCGCCAGCGGAGGTCGATGATCTGCAACATGATGTCGCGCTCCAGCTGGCGCATCGTCTCGGCCCCGCCGGGGAGTCCCTGCTCCTTCTCCTCGTAGTAGGCGGCGGCCTCGTTGTAGAGGCTCTCGTACACCTGGTCGGCGGTGACCGCCTGGCGCAGCTCCTCCGCCGCGAAGCGGGTGGGGTACACGAGGGCGGTCTCGACCAGCAGCGTCTGGAGGTCCCAGTCCTCCTGGAAGTCGTTCGGGCACGCCGACCGGACGATGCCGTCGAGGGTGTCCTCGAGGATCTCCATGGTCCGCTCGCGCAGATCCTCGCCGTCGAGCACCTGCATGCGGCGGCGATAGATCACCTTGCGCTGCTCGTTCATCACCTCGTCGTACTTGAGGACGTCCTTGCGGATCTCGGCGTTGCGGGCCTCGACCGTGGCCTGGGCCCGTTCGATGGCCTTGGTGACCATGCGGGCCTCGATGGGGGCGTCGTCGGGCAGCGCCCGACTCATCACCCAGTTCATCGCCCCGGTGGCGAACAGCCGCATGAGGTCGTCCTCGAGGGACAGGAAGAAGCGGCTCTCGCCCGGATCACCCTGGCGGCCGGAGCGACCCCGCAGCTGGTTGTCGATCCGGCGGCTCTCGTGACGCTCCGAGCCCAGCACGTAGAGGCCTCCGAGGCGGCGGACCTCGTCGCCTTCGGACCGGCACTCGTCGGCGAACTTGGCCAGCAGCTCGGCGTAGCGGGCCGCTCCCTCCTCCGTGGACCGGTCGAGACCCTGGGCGGCCAGCTCCTGGGCGGCCAGGCCCTCCGGATTGCCACCGAGGAGGATGTCGACCCCCCGCCCGGCCATGTTGGTGGCCACGGTGACGGCGTGGAGGCGACCGGCCTGGGCCACGATGCCGGCCTCGCGCGTGTGCTGCTTGGCGTTGAGGACGGCGTGCGGTATCCCCCGCCGGTCGAGCAGGCGGGAGAGGTGCTCGGACTTCTCGACCGAGGCCGTGCCCACCAGCACCGGCTGGCCCTTGTCGAAGCGCTCCACCAGGTCCTCGACGACCGCGTTGAACTTGGCGTCCTCGCTCTTGTAGATGAGGTCGGCCTGGTCGTCGCGGACCATCGGCACGTTGGTGGGGATCGGCACGACCGCCAAGGAATAGGTGTTGGCGAATTCGGAGGCCTCGGTCTCGGCCGTGCCGGTCATGCCGGCGAGCTTGTCGTACATGCGGAAGTAGTTCTGGAGGGTGATCGTCGCCCAGGTGTGGTTCTCCTCCTTGATCCGCACCCGCTCCTTGGCCTCGACGGCCTGGTGGAGCCCGTCCGACCAGCGGCGCCCCTCGAGGATGCGCCCGGTGAACTCGTCGACGATCTTCACCTCGCCGTCGGCGACGATGTAGTCCTTGTCGCGCCGGTACAGCTCCTTGGCCCGCAGGGCCTGCTGCAGCTGGTGCACGGAGTTCACCGACACCTGGTCGTAGAGGTTGCCCAGCCCGAGCTGGCGCTCGACCTTCTCGATGCCCGCCTCGGTCGGCACCACGGTGCGCTTCTCCTCGTCGACCTCGTAGTCGACCTCGCGCACCAGCGTCCGCACGATGCCGGCGAACTGGTAGTAGGTCTGAGCCGACTGGGCCGAAGGTCCGCTGATGATGAGCGGCGTGCGGGCCTCGTCGATGAGGATCGAGTCGACCTCGTCGACGATGGCGAAGACGTGTCCCCGCTGGACCATGTGGTCGCGTGACGGCGCCATGTTGTCGCGCAGGTAGTCGAAACCGAACTCGGTGTTGGTGCCGTAGGTGACGTCGCAGCCGTACGCCACCCGCTTCTCCTCCGGGGTGGGCTGGTCGGGCACGACCAGCCCGACGGTGATGCCGAGCCAACGGTGGATATGGCCCATCCACTCGGCGTCGCGCCGGGCCAGGTAGTCGTTCACTGTCACCACGTGCACGCCTCGGCCGGTCAGACCGTTGAGGTACACCGGCAGGGTGGACACCAGGGTCTTGCCCTCGCCGGTCTTCATCTCGGCGATCCACCCGAAATGCAGGGCCATGCCGCCCATCAGCTGGACGTCGTAGTGGCGCTGACCGATGGTTCTCTGAGCAGCCTCGCGGACCACGGCGAAGGCCTCGACCAGCAGGTCGTCGAGGTCCTCCCCCCGATCGAGGCGCTGGCGAAACTCGACGGTCTTGTGACGAAGGGCGTCGTCGGACAGCCCCTTGATCTGGGGCTCGAGCTCGTTGACGAACGGGACGATCCCCTGCAGCCGGCGTAGCTTCTTTCCCTCGCCGGCGCGCAGGACCTTCTCGAGGACTCCCATCGGGGGCAGTCTACCGGCGGGTGCCCGGGGGACCGGTCGGCCAACCCGGGCCCCGGCCCTCCGGCCGGGGCCGGGCGCGGGCCGGCGGGTTACTCGTTTCCGGTGTCGATCAGCCGTTCGCGCACGGCGTACATGACCGCCTGCATCCGCGAGTGGAGATGGAGCTTCTCGAGGATGTTCCTCACGTGGTTCTTGACGGTGTTCTCGGAGATGAACAGCTCGTCGGCGATCTCGCGGTTGCTCATGCCCTTGGCCACCAGCTTGAGCACCTCGAGCTCGCGGCTGGTGAGGGTGGGCACGGGGAACTGCTGGCGCTCCTCGGCCCGGCGCGAGAGCTGATTGAACTCGTTCAGCAGCTTGGAGGCCATCGAAGGCGAGATCAGGCTCTGGCCCTGGACCACGGCCCGGATGGCCTCGGCCACCTCCTCGACGGAGATCTCCTTGAGGAGGTACCCGTTGGCCCCGGCCTTGATGGCCTCGTAGAGGTCCTCTTCCTCGTCGCTGACGGTGAGCATCAGGATCTTGGTGGAGGGTGAGAGGGCCCGGATCTCACGGGCGGCCTCGATGCCGTTCACCTTCGGCATGCGCACGTCCATCAGCACCACGTCGGGCGCCGTCTCGGCGGCCTTGGCGATCGCCTCCTCGCCGTTTTCGGCCTCGCCGACCACCTCGATGCCCTCCTCGGTGCCGAGCACCACGTAGAGGCCACGGCGGAACAGGGCCTGGTCGTCGGCGATCAGCACCCGAACCACGTCGGCCGCTGCTCTGGTGTGCTCGTCGGTCACGGCTCCCTCGTCAGGTGGCGGCACTGCACCGCAGGATGGCTAGGTCTGACGATCCCCGGGTAGCCCCGCCTGACTCATCCGGCTGGGCCCGTCCGACAGGTCGCCTATTTGTCCATTACGGCAGTGTACCGGCATGTACCGCCCCGGTCAGGGACCTGCGTCTGACCCGACCAGCCCGGGCGGGCCGGCCCGTCCACCACCCGCATCCCCGTCGGCGGCGCCGGCCTGACCATCCCGGGGGCACCGGCCCGGTGCCCCACCGGAGGACCATGGGCCGGGGGCCCAGGCGGGTGGTCGGCGGGTGCGGCGCCGGCCCCGGCTACCGGAGGCGCCGGAAGAGCCGGACGGCCTCGGCCGTGCAGTCGAGGAGGGCGTCGGCGACGGCCTCGGCGGGGACGGGCGCGCCGCTCTGCACCAGGCGACGGGCGTGGTCGAGCCGGTCATGGGGAGTCGCCAGCAGGCTCCGCCACCGGTCGGGCGGGGCGACCACCGGCGCAGCCGTGGGCCGCCGCGTTGTCATAGGGACAAAGTCGGCATACTCGGAAGCGGCCTTGAGGTTGGTGAATCCGCCACGGTCGGGGCGGCCCCGGCGTTCAGTAGCGGTAGTGCTGGGGCTTGAACGGCCCCTCCGGGGGGACCCCGAGATAGTCCGCCTGGTCGTCGGAGAGTTGGGTCAGGCGCACGCCCAGGGCGTCGAGGTGGAGCGAGGCCACCTTCTCGTCCAGGCGCTTGGGGAGCACGTAGACCCCCACCGGGTAGTCGCCGGTCTTGGTGAACAGCTCGACCTGGGCCAGCACCTGGTTGGAGAACGAGCAGGACATGACAAAGCTGGGATGGCCGGTGGCGCAGCCCAGGTTCACCAGCCGGCCCTCGGCCAGCACGATCACCGAGTGGCCGTCAGGAAACGTCCACAGGTCGACCTGGGGCTTGATCTCGAGCCGCTCGATGCCGGGGACCCGCGCCAGTCCGTTGACGTCGATCTCGTTGTCGAAGTGGCCGATGTTGCAGACCACGGCGTTGTGCTTCATGCGGGCCATGTGCTCGGTCTTGATCACGTCGCGGTTGCCGGTAGCGGTGACGAAGATGTCCACCTGGTCGACGACGTCGTCGAGCAGAACAACCTGGATGCCCTCCATGGCGGCCTGCAGGGCGTTGATCGGATCGACCTCGGTCACCATGACCCGGGCCCCCTGGCCCCGCAGTGACTGGGCGCAGCCCTTGCCGACGTCGCCGTACCCGCACACCAGAGCCGTCTTGCCGCCGATCATCACGTCAGTGGCCCGCACGATGCCGTCCACCAGCGAATGGCGGACGCCGTAGAGGTTGTCGAACTTCGACTTGGTGACCGAGTCGTTGACGTTCATCGCCGGCCACAACAGCTCGCCCCGCTCGAGCATCTGGTACAGCCGGTGCACGCCGGTGGTCGTCTCCTCGGTCACGCCCTTGATCGCCGCCGCCATGCGGGTCCATTTGGTGGGGTCCTGACGCAAGGTCTTGTGCAGCAGCGACAGGACCACGCCCATCTCGGCCGAGCTGGCCTGGTCGGGCTCGGGGACCTCACCGGCCTTCTCGAACTGGACCCCCTTGTGGACCAGCAGGGTGGCGTCGCCCCCGTCGTCGAGGATCATGTTGGGACCGTCGCCGTCGGGCCAGGTGAGAGCCTGCTCGGTCGCCCACCAGTACTCCTCGAGGGTCTCCCCCTTCCACGCGAACACCGGCACGCCCCGGGGGTTCTCGACGGTGCCTTCCGGGCCGACCACCACGGCGGCGGCGGCGTGGTCCTGGGTGGAGAAGATGTTGCACGACGCCCACCGCACCTCGGCCCCGAGGGCCACCAGCGTCTCGATGAGCACCGCCGTCTGGATCGTCATGTGCAGCGAACCGGAGATGCGGGCCCCCCGCAGCGGCTTGGACGAGGAGAACTCGGCCCGCAGCGCCCGCAGGCCGGGCATCTCGTGCTCGGCCAGGTGGATCTCGCGCCGGCCGAACGGGGCGAGCATGAGGTCGGCGACCCGGAAGTCGCTGAGTGCTTCTTCGGTGGCGGTCACTGGGCGAGGCGCTCCTTCAGCTGGGTCAGGGCCGGCACCGGCCCCGGGTCGATGCCCTCCTGGGCGGCGAGGTAGAGGGAGAGGAAGTCTCCGAAGATGATCAGGTCGAGCAGCTGGGCCAGCTCGCCCTCGCCCTGGGCCCGCACCTCCTCGACGCCGGCGACGGCCTCGGCCACCATCTCGTTGACCAGGTCGAAGCGGCGCATGACCTGAGGGTGCTCGGCGTCGTGGCGGAGGTTGACGATCGTCATCGTCTGGCGGGTGACATCGCCGTGCTGGCCCCATCCGACCACCTCGTTGTGGCACAGCTCGGGTTGGACGGCCCAGAAGGCGGGGGCCTTGGCGTTCTCGTTGATCTGGGTCTTCCACCGGAGGGCGGCGGTGGCGCCGACCGCCCCCGACCCGTACAGGAGCGGGATGGTGCGACCGATGCGGCGGGCCATCTCCTCGGCGGGGTTGCCGGGGCGGACCAGCTGGTCGCGCCGGCGGGAGATCTGCTGGACGGCGAAGTCGATCCACTGGCTGGCGCCGGGGAACAGGCCGATGTCCTCCAGCACGACCAGGGGCGGTATGGCCATGGCGCCGATGCCCGCCCGGGGCTGGGGGATGTCGGTGGGGAGGGAGACGACCGGCGCCCCCCACCCGGAGGCCCGCTTGCCCAGCTCGCCGCCGCCCGTGACCGCCACGATCGACGCCCCCTGCATGGCCGCGTCGGTGGCGGCCTCGAGGGTCTCCTCCGTCTCGCCTGAGAACGACACGGCGAACACCAGCGTGCCGTCCCCCACGAAGGCGGGCGGCGTGTATCCCTTGACCACCACCACGGGGACGGCCATGAACGGGGCGGCCACCGCCACCAGGAGGTCGCCGGCCACCCCGGAGCCGCCCATGCCGAGCACGACCACGTTCTCCACCATCTCGCGTCGGGGAAGGCCGGTCAGGCCCCGCCCGGCCCGAGCCGCCTCCGCCACCTGCTCGGGCAGCGCGGCGGTCGCCTCGAACATCCCCTCCGAGTCGACTGGGAGGCTCACCCGCCCGCCTCGGCGCCGTCGGGCTCCCAGGTCGGGCGGATGCCCTCCGCCTCGGCCTTGTCCATCAGGCGCTGATGCTCCTGGTCGCTGACGGTCTCGGCCTCGTCGATGAGCATGATCGGTATGTCGTCGCGGATGGCGTAGCGCCGGTGGAGCCGGGGGTTGTAGAGGCTGTCCTCCTCCTCGAAGTACAGGAGCGGGCCCTTGTCCTCCGGGCAGGCCAGGATCTCCAGCAGTTGCGGGTCGAGCGCCATGTCAGTCCTCCCCCTCCGCCCCGCCGATGAGCGCCTGCACCTCGGCGACGCGGGCGCGGCACTGCGCGTCGTCGGGCGCTTCGAGGTTGAGCCGCAGCAGCGGCTCGGTGTTGGAAGGGCGCAGGTTGAACCACCAGTCGCCCAGATCGACGGTCAGCCCGTCCGTCCAGTCGAGGACGCCTCGGGGCTCGTAGTGCCGGGCGACCCGCTCGAGGACCGACGCGGCGTCGGGCACCTCGGTGTTGATCTCCCCTGAGTCGGAGTACCGCTCGAAGGGCCGGCGCAGCCTGGACAGCGGCTGGTCGGCGACCGAGAGCATCTCCAGCACGATGACGGCGGCGATGAGCCCGGAGTCGGCCCGGTAGTTGTCGCGGAAGTAGTAGTGCCCCGAATGCTCACCGCCGAACACGGCTCCGGTGTCGGCCATCACCGCTTTGATGAACGAGTGGCCGACCCGGGTACGGACCGGGATGCCCCCCTTCTCGCTGATGATCTCGGGGACAGCCTTCGAGCAGATGAGGTTGTAGATGATCTTCGCCCCGGGATGCTTCTCGAGCATGGCGGCGGCCACCATGGCCGTGGTCAACGATCCGGAGAGCGGCTCTCCGGTCTCGTCGACGAGAAACACCCGGTCGGCGTCGCCGTCGAAGGCCAGGCCCACCGCCGCCCCGCTGGAAGTGACCCGCTCGCGCAGCCATTTGAGGTTCTCCGGCTGTATCGGGTCGGCCGGGTGGTTGGGGAAGGAGCCATCGAGCTCGGGGAACAGGACCTCGAGCTCGAACGGGAGACCGGCGAACACCCGGGGCACCACCAGCCCGCCCATTCCGTTGGCGGTGTCGGCCACCACCCGGAGGGGTCGGAGGGCCGAGGCGTCGACGAAGGAGCGGACGTGGGCGGCGTACTCGTCGATGAGGTCCATCCGCTCCGGCTCCGCCGGCGGCGGCTCCGGTTGACCCAGCAGCTCCTCGGCCAGCTGGCGGATGTCGGCCAGCCCGGTGTCCTGGCCGACGGGCCGGGCCCCGGCGAGGCAGAGCTTGATGCCGTTGTAGCGGGCCGGGTTGTGGGAGGCGGTGAACATGGCTCCGGGCGCGTCGAGGCGCCCGGAGGCGAAGTAGAGAAGGTCGGTCGAGGCCAGACCCAGGTCGACGACCTCGGCGCCCTCGGCGGCGGCGCCCGACTCGAAGGCGGCCGCCAGGGCCTCACCGGACTCTCGCATGTCGCGAGCCACGAGGATGCGCTCCGCCTTGGAGAAGCGGGCGAAGGCCGCCCCCACGGCGCGGGCCTTCTTGGCGTCGAGCTGGTCGGGCACCGTGCCGCGCACGTCGTAGGCCTTGAATATGGGGGCGAGAGCCGACATGACGGCCGCAGCCTACCGCCCGGCCTGCCGCCCCCCTCGAGGACCGACACCGGGCGCCACGCCCCCGCCCGGCGCCTGCGGGTAGCCGCCGGTGGTGGCCCACCAGCGCATGCGCAGCAGGTCGCGCACCATGCGGGCGGCGTCGCGTCCGACCCGCACGGAGGACGCCGTGGTGTTGGCCAGCTCCACCGGGACCTCGGCGACGGCCAGGCCGAGCCGCTCGGCGAGCAGGAAGATCTCGACGTCGAAGGCGAAGCCGTCCACCCGGCTGCGCTCGAAGATCTGTCGGGACGCGGCGGCGGAGAACGCCTTCAGGCCGCACTGGGTGTCGCGGGGCTCCCCCAGCACCAGCAGGCGGGTGGCCTCGTTGAACACCCGTCCGGTCACCTCGCGCAGACGGCGGGCCCGCACCAGGGTGACGGCGTCCACATGTCGGCGGCTGCCGACCACGACGTCACAGCCCGACTCGACCTTCTCGAGCAGCCGCAGCAGCTGATCGGGCGAGTAGGCGAGGTCGGCGTCGATGAACGCCACGGTCGCCCCCGCCGCAGTCATGACCCCGGCCCGGACCGCCGCCCCCTTGCCCCGGTGCTGGTCCAGGACCACCACCCGGTCGGCGCCGGCGTGGCGGGCCACGTCGGGCGTGCCGTCCGTGGAGTGATCGTCGGCCACCACCAGCTCCACCGGGGCCGCGGGCGTGAGCGCCCGGCGTAGCGAGTCGAGGGTCGACCCGATCACCGTCGCCTCCTGGTAAGTCGGGATGACCACGCTGAGCCGGGGCGCCTCCGGGCTCACGGAGCCGACTCGACGCCGGCACCGGTCGGCACCGGCTCGGCGGCCGCCTCCGGCATCGGCTCGAGCTCGTCGAGCCGCTCGGGCTCGCCGGCGACCTCGTCCGCCGGCGCCTCGGCGCGGGGCCAGGCCAGCCACACCAGGCCGGCCACCCCGAGGAAGGTGGCCAGCCAGCCGATCCCGTCGACGGGGGTCCAGCCGTAGTGGAGGCTGACGTGCCGGGCGGTGGGGATCACGACCATCAGGTTCGGCGTGACCCGCCACGGCCCCCGGGCGCCGGTCGCCTGCCAGTTGGGGAAGTACGACGCCTTGACCAGCACCGGGCTTCCGACCCGGTCCACGTCGAAGGAGATGCGGTCGTCGCTGGTATGGATGTTCGACACCCGGGCGACGGGCACGGGGATCTCCGGGGGCTTGGGGTTCGGCCCCTGAGCCGCCGGCCACTCGGGCGGGCCGGACGCGGCCAGGGGCACCAGCCAGCGGGTCGGGTCCTGGTACCACGCCACGGCGGCGTCGAGCCATGGCTTGCCCCCCTTGGCCACCCCCTTCAGCACGGCGGGCTCGAAAGCCAGCGGCGCCACCTGGGCCGAGTCACGCACCTGGTAGATGTCCCAGGTGCGTTCCTGGGTGCCGGAGCTGTAGGACACCGGCCAAGGCCCGCTGGTGGCGACCAGCTTGAGGTCGGGGTCGGCGGCGGCCTCGCTCTGGACCTCGGGTGAGGTGGCCATGTAGTAGCGCACGCCCAGCAGCTGCAGGTGGGCGATGCCCTTCTGCAGGTCGAGGCCCTCGTAGGGCAGGCCCATCATGGCGTCGGAGGGGTGGGCGGACAGCTCCGACTGGTTCAGGAAGTGGTAGGGCGTGCTGGCGGCGGACTCGAACAGCAGGCCCTCCATGGAATCGACGCAGCCGTTGCTCCAGTAGGGCAGCAGCATCAGGGCCATCGGCGTTCCGAACCGGTTCAGCTCGGGCTCGTACTCCCACATGGCCCGCCCGCAGCCGTAGCGGCGCCCGACGCTCTGCATGGTCTGAATCACCGAGCGGTACTCGGCGTAGGAGTCCTTGCGCTCGTAGCCGGTGTAGTTCCACCGCACCCAGTCCGGGATGAAGCTGGTGTTGGAGACGTGGAAGGGCACCCAACTGGGCAGGGCCTTGAGCGGCAGGGCGACGAACACGGCCGCGGCCGCCGCGGCCAGGAGCGGAACGGCGACCCGTCCGGGTCCCTCGGCCGGGGGGGCGTCAAGCGACGCCCAGGCCCGCCGCAGGAAGGCGGCGACCGCCGCACCGACCTCGGCCACCGCCACCCCGGCGAGCAGGTAGAGGCAGAGCACCCAGAAGGGCAGCATGCGGGCGTTCCAGATCTTGCCCTGGGGGGCGGCGACGAAGGCGACCGCCGACAGGACGGCCATGGCCGTGAGGAAGGTGCCGGCCCGGCGCCGCAGGGCCAACGAAACGACGGCCCCCACCCCGGCCAGAGCGGCGACCCAGATCAGGGCGGACGGGAACAGGGTGGACAGGTAGGAGTGGACCTTTACCCAGCCCATGTCCGTCGTGTACGGCAGGCGCAGGAGGAACGGGATCGCCCAGAAGCCGACGAGCAGGCCAGAGACCACCGCCACCTTGGCCATCCAGGCCCAGCGGCGCACCCCGGGGTTCATGAGAGCGATGACCACACAGCCGGCGATGACGAACACGGCGGGCAGCATGTGGCACAGCCCGGTCACCGCCAGCAGGAAGGCCGCCAGCCCGGCGTGGCGGCCGGTGCGGATGCCCCTGGCCACCACCCCCAGGCACACCAGGCCGACGGCGAGGCTCAGGGAGAAGGCGTACTCCCCCGCCAGGGTCGAGGCGATGTTTCCGCCGTAGATGGTGTAGGAGCGGTCGAACAGGTAGGGCAGGGTGGCCACCGCCAGGCAGGCCGGCACCGGCTCTCGGGCGCCCCACAGGCGGCCGAAGGCCCAGGCGGCCACGGGCAGGGCCAGCGACCCGAGGGCGGTCACCAGCTTGAAGGCGATGTTGTACGGCATCACCACGTTGAGCAGCACGATCAACAGGCTGGGCAGCGGGAAGTAGAACGTGAAGGCGGGAAAGCCGTCGTACCAGCCCGGGTCCCACCCGGTGAGCCGCCCGTGGGGCAGCAGGTGGTCGCGCATGTAGGCGGGCAGGGCCACGTGGGCGCCGGTGTCCCCGCCCGAGGTGGTGGTGTTGAGGAAGAGCAGCGACGGGTGGAACTGCCAGAGGACGAAGACGACCATGCCGCCCACGACGAGGACGGTGGTGAGGGCGCTGCCGTTTATGCCCCGGAGACGGCGCATGGGGGCCTATGTTGCCCGACCGCCGGGCGGCGACGGCTTCGGCCCGGCTAAGGGCGGGGCGCGGCGTCCACCCTGGCGTCGGCCGGGGCGGGGGGTGCCAGAGCCGGCTCCCCGGCCGGGGGGGCGGCCAGCACGTCGGCCACCGTGACCCGACGCCGCCTCCGGCGGGTCTGGCCGGCGAAGGTGAGGACCTGGCTGATCCCCAGGCGGTTGCCCTCGTTGTCGTCCCACCACCGGGCGTCGCACCCCGAGCAGCTGCGCATCACCAGCCGGGCCGGGCCCATGGTGACGCCGATCTCGACGACCTGTTCACGCTGGCAGAGCGGGCACAGCAAGACGGCTCACCTCCGGCCCTCGGGGGCCACGCGTCCCAGGACTCTCCGTGGGGGCCTAAGGGGTTTTCGGGCGAGGAAAGCCCGACCTTTAGGTCGTGTCGGCCGGCACCGCCACCCTGAGTGGCGAAAGCGGCTCGAGCCCGTCAACGCGAGGCGACGAGTACGGCCACCGTCACCGCGTTGAAGGCGGCGTGGGCGAATATCCCCGGCCCCAACCGGCCGGTCCTCACCGCCAGCACCCCCAGGACGACCCCGAAGGCCACCAGGGCGAGCAGCTGGAGCGGCTCATAGTGGGCCAACCCGAACAGAACGGCGGACCCGACCACCGCCCAGGCCTGACCGAACCGGCGGCCGAGCGAGCGCAGCAGCAGGCCCCGGAAGAACACCTCCTCCACCAGGGGTGCCCCCACCACGACCAGAACGGCGAGCACCGCCACCCCCGGCCCCCGGGCCAGGGCGGTTAGGTGCCGGGCGGGCTGACCCAGCTGACGATCGAGGTTGGGGTTGACCAGGCGGAACGGCAGGTAGAGCAGCGGCACCAGCGCCAGCTGCGAGCCCAGCCCAATGGCCACCCCCACCGGGGCGTCCCACACCCTCACCTGCAGCCCGAAATCGCGCCGGAGGCTGCGGGCGCCCTTGGTCAGGGTGGCGAACAGCGGCGCTCCGCCCAGGCCGACCCACAGTCCAACCAGCCCGGCCGAGGTGGCGGCGAGACCCACCCGGTCGCTACCCGACCCGAGGGTCCAGGCCGAGGCGGCCAGTGCGGATACGAAGAACCCGACGACGTAGCCGACGGCGGCGTCGGCGAGCCCCCACCGGGGGCCGGGGCCTGTTCCCGGGCCGTCGGCCGGGCCCGAATCGACGCCGGGCCGGTCCGACCCGGCGGGCTCGTCGGTCACACGGCCAGGGGCGGAACCACTACCGGGGGAGCAGGGGGCTCCACCGGCAGGAGGGTGAGCGGGCGGTGGTCCTCGAGCGACCACCCGGTCGGCACGGTGAGGCGGTCCGCATGCGAGCCGCACAGACCCCACTCGCCGGCGTCGAGATCGGCGGAGAGAAGCTCGAGCCACACCGTGCGCTCGGCGTAGTCGTAACGGAAGACCGCCTCGGCCGGCTCGCTGCAGTCCGGCCGGACGCACAGATGACTCCTCGACATGACAAGACCCTACCGACCGCGGCACACCGGAAGGTGAATGCGCCCGGGCGTGGACGGGCCGCCCGGCGGCCTAGCATTCCCGCCATGAGTCGCCAACCACCGGACCCGCGGGGAGGCCGCCCCGACAAGCAGGGTCTCGGAATGCCGGGCTCGCCGGACCAGAACTGGCGCTGGGCCGTGCTCGTGCTGGTGGCCCTGGTCATCGCGGCGGTCGTGCTGCCCCCTCTGTTCTCGAGGGGCTCGAAGACCCAGATCTCCTATACGACCTACATGCAGGACGTGAACAACGACCAGGTCGACACCGCCCAGGTCTCCAACGACACGGGCGTGATCAGCGGAACCTTGAAGGACGGGACCAGCTACGCGACCGACGGCCCCCAGCCGGCGATCGCGTCCGACATCCAGATGATGCGCGACAAGGGGGTGAAGCTCAGCTTCCACACCCAGGGCTCGAACATCTGGGGGTCGGTGCTGTTCTACCTCCTGCCCATCGTCCTGCTCATCGGCTTCTTCGTGTGGATGAACCGTCGGGCCCAGGGCCAGATGACGGGGATCATGTCCATCGGCCGGTCGCGGGCGAAGCTGTACAGCACCGAGCGCCCCCGCACCACCTTCGGCGACGTCGCCGGCTACAACGCGGTCAAACAGGAGATCCGCGAGGTCGTCGACTTCCTCAAGAGCCCGGGCCGGTTCACCGAGATCGGCGCCCGCATACCGAAAGGCGTCCTGCTGGTCGGCCCCCCGGGCACGGGCAAGACCCTCCTCGCCCGGGCGGTGGCCGGCGAGGCCGGCGTGCCGTTCCTTTCGGTGAGCGGCTCTGACTTCATGGAGATGTTCGTCGGCGTCGGCGCCAGCCGGGTGCGCGACCTGTTCCAGACCGCCCGCAAGCAGGCGCCGGCCATCATCTTCGTCGACGAGATCGACTCGATCGGGCGCAAGCGGGGCGCCGGGCTCGGCGGCGGCCACGACGAGCGCGAGCAGACCCTCAACCAGATGCTCTCGGAGATGGACGGCTTCGACTCGGCCGAGAGCATCGTGATGATGGCTGCCACCAACCGGCCCGACATCCTCGACCCCGCCCTGCTCCGCCCCGGCCGCTTCGACCGCCAGATCGTGGTCCCGCTGCCCGACCTCGAGGAGCGGCTCCCGATCCTGCAGGTGCACTGCCGGGGCAAGCGCATCTCCCCCGAAGTGGACCTCCGCCTGGTGGCGCGGGGTACCCCCGGCATGAGCGGGGCCGACCTGGCCAACCTGGTCAACGAGGCGGCCCTGCACGCCGTGCGGCGAGGGTCCAACACCATCGAGCCCCAGGACTTCGAAGCCGCCCGAGACCGGGTGCTCATGGGCCAACGGCGTGAGTCGTTGGTCCTGTCCGACCACGAGAAGGAGCGGGTCGCCTACCACGAGGGCGGCCACGCCGTGCTGGCCTACGTCCTTCCCCACGCCGACCCGGTGCACAAGGTGACGATCCTTCCCACCGGCATGGCCCTCGGCGTCACCCAACAGCTGCCCATGGAGGAGCGCCACATCTATCCCAAGGAGTACATCGAGGACTCCTTGGCGGTGAGGATGGGCGGACGGGTCGCCGAGATGCTCGTCTACGGGGACCTGTCCACCGGAGCCAACAACGACCTGGTGGGCAACACCGAGCTGGCCCGCAAGATGGTGCGCGAGTGGGGCATGAGCGACCGGGTCGGGCCGATGGCCTGGGGGTCGCAGGGGATGGTCTTCCTCGGCGAGGACCTCATGCACACCCGCGACTACAGCGACGAGACCAGCCGGGTCATCGACGAGGAGGTCAGCCGGATCCTGCGGGCCCAGGAGGAGCGGGCCAACGAGTACCTCACCAGGCATCGCAAAGGCCTCTCCGCCGTGGCCGCCGCCCTTCTCGAGAACGAGACGGTGGACGGGGCCGAGGTGGCCCGCCTGGTCGACGAGGCCTACGGCAGCAAGGTGCGGGTGCTGCCTTCCGCCGAGGACATCCCCCACTTCGGCACCACCGAGGCGACCGACTCCGGGCCGTTGCCGGAGGCGTCCAGCTCGGGCGACGGGGCGGCCGACGTCGACGACACCGCCGTCATCGACCGCCGCCGAGTGGCCGAGGAGCACCGGGCCGCCGGCGAGCCGTAGGCCGCCGGGGGACGCCGGTTGGCCCCCGACCCCTCCGTTCTTCCAGACTTTGCGGATGGCAGCGGGGGGTCAGGGCAAACAGCGGGTGTCGGCCGCGCCCATGTGGATACTCGGTCTGGTCATCATGATCGACTCGACCGACCAGAGCATCGTCAGGGGGGTCATCCCCCAGATCAAGTCGTCCTTCCACGTGGGCGACCTGGCCATCGGGGTGCTGATGTCGGCGTTCGTGGCCGTCAACGGCCTGGTGACGGTGCCCGCTGGCTACCTGGCCGACCGCTGGCACCGGGCCCGCACCATCGGACACACCATCGTCGGCTGGTCGGGCATCACCGCCCTGACGGCCCTGTCCCCGAACTTCCCGGTGATGCTGGGGATCCGCGCCTTGCTCGGCTTCGGCCAGGGGATCACCGAGCCGTCCGCCGGCAGCCTGCTCGCCGACCTGTACCCCGCCGAGCGGCGGGGCCGGGCCTTCTCGATCCAGCAGTGCCTCGCCTTCGTCGGGTTCGGGCTCGGCGTCGGGCTCGGCGGTCTGGTCGGCACCCGCATGGGATGGCGCTACGCCTTCCTTCTCGTGGGGGCGCCGGGAACGCTCATCGCCTTCGCCTGCTACCGGCTGCGCGAGCCCAAGCGGGGCTACTCCGACCGCATGCACCTGGGCCTCGCCGGTGAGGAGGACGCCGAAGCCGACGCCGCCACCGACCTGTTGGCCGACGGCTGGTGGGCGTTCCTGCGCGACATGGTGTCGGGGCTGCGGGCCGACCTGCGGACGATCCTGTCGATCCCGACGCTGCGCTACGCCCTGGTCGGCATCGGAACCCTGCTGTTCGGCATCACCGCCGTGTCCACCTGGCTGCCCGAGTTCTACCGCCGCCAGCTGCACCTGTCCCAGGCCAAGGCCGACCTGTACTTCAACCTCTTGGTGGTGATCGCCGGCCCCGCCGCCATCCTCGTGGGCGGCTGGCTGGCCGACCGCTTCGCCACCGCCGTCAAGGGCGCCCGGGTGGCCCTGCCCGCCTACTACATCCTCGGCGGCAACACCCTGTTCTTCATCTCCTACCTGCACCTGCCTTTCGCCCCCGCCTACGCCCTCGAGATGGTGGGGCTGTTCGTCATGGCCCTTTCGGTACCGGCGCTGCGGGCCGGGCTATCCGACGCCGTGCCGGCCCACCTGCGGGGAACCGGTTTCGGGGCGTTCAACCTGATCTCGGTGCTGTTCGGCACGGCGGCGGCCCCCTTCGTGGTGTCGATCTTCGCCCAGGTGTTCGGGGGCAACCTGCGCACGGCCTTCATGATCGTCACCCCGCCGATCTTCATCGGCGCCGTGGTGCTGTTGCGGGCCCGCAACCACCTCGACGAGGACACGGCGAAGATCTTCCAGGCCATCCTGACGGCCGCCCAGGCCGAGCAGGAGCGCCAGGCCACCCGGGCCGCCGAGTTCGCCGCCCGGCGCGAGGAGCGCGAGCGCGAGGCGGCCGAGGCCTGACGGCGGAGCTCAGCCGCCGAACGACGGCGGTTCGGCGACCGGCACCGCGGCGGCGAGGGCCAAGCCGGGCCCGTTGACCTGGTAGACGTCGCGCTCCACCACCACCTCGCCGCTGGCGTCGACGGTCAGCGCCAGGTCGGGGCGTTGCACGTGGTCGCCGAGGCGGAACGACGCCCGCCCGTCCGGGGGCACCACCACCCCCTGCAGCCCGTCGACCGGCAGCAGCTGGCCGTCGGCGAGGGCCGACACCGACACCTCGGCCGGGGCGGCGCCGGGGTTCATCACCACCAGCCACTCGTCGACCGAGGACCCGGTCGAGCCGGA
>JAJPHE010000132.1 GCA_021325435.1 Actinomycetota bacterium
CTAAGTCCGGCGGCGGCCTAACCGCCGCCGGGGATGGTGCTGGCGGTGGTGGCCGGACCCGAGCCGGCCGTGGTCGAAGTACTCGGCACCGGGATGGTGCCGCCGTTGTCGCTCGCCCCGCAGGCGGACAGCCCGACACCGACGACGGCCACCAGAGCGGCGAGCGTGGCGGGCCGGCGCCACCTCAAAGCAGGGACCCCTGCTCGGGGTCGGGCGGGGGCGCAGCCGGGCGCCACCACACCAGGCGGTCCATGAAGGCCCAGCTGCGTCGGTGGATGGCGGTCGGCCCACAGGCCTGAAGGGCCATCTCGTGGCGGGGACAGGGGTAGCCCTTGTTCGAATCGAAGTCGTAACCGGGGTAGCAGTGGGCCGACTCGCGCATGATCCGGTCCCGCGACACCTTGGCCAGGATCGAGGCGGCGGCGATCGACAGGCACCGGGCATCCCCCTTCACGATCACCCGGGTGTTTCCGTCGCCGATGAAGTCCCAGCGCCCGTCGACCAGGACCTGGTCGGGGGTCAGGCCCAGCTGGTCGAGGGCCCGGCGGGCGGCGAGGCGCTGGGCTTGGGACATACCCAGGCGATCACACTCGTCCGGTGAGGCGTGACCCACCGCCCAGGCCCGGCACCATCCGGCGACGCGATCGAAGAGCTGCTCGCGGCGGGCTTCCGTCAGCATCTTGGAGTCGCGCACCCCGTAGACCCGACGTTCGCAGGGCAGCACCGCCACCCCCACCGTCAGCGGGCCGGCCCAGGCGCCCCGGCCGACCTCGTCGATGCCGGCGACGACCTCATGCCCGTCGGCCCACAGCTGCCGCTCGACGGCGAGCGAGGGCGGCCTGCCTGCCGGGGCGCGACGACGGACCGTGACAGCCACGCATCCGACCGTACCCGCAGCGGGCGCCCGGTCAGGGGCTGGGTGGCTCGACCAGGGAGATGTTGGCCTCCTCGTCGGGCTCCGGCTCGGTCCCCAAGAAGGCGTCGAGCATCTCGTGGGCCACCTGGGCCGAGCACAGCCGGAGGCTGACGGCGAGCACGTTGGCGTCGTTCCAGCGGCGGGCGCCCCGGGCGGTCTCGGCGTCGGTGCACAGAGCGGCCCGCACCCCGGCGACCTTGTTGGCGGCGATGGAGACCCCGGTGCCCGTCCAGCAGCACACCACCCCCCGGTCGGCCCGCCCACCGGCCACCTCCTCCGCGACCAGGCGGCCCACCTCCGGCCACGGCCGCCCCAGCGCCACCTCGGCCACCTCGATGCCCCGCCGCCGCAGGTCCTCCACCAACGAGTCGGATAGCGGCGTTCGCTCGTCCGTGCCGAAAGCGACCCTCACCGGCCCCAGGCTACGGCGGAGGACCGCCGGGGCCGACCAGGCGGCCCGACGGGGCGGCCACCTACGGGCCTACCCTTCGCCACATGGCCCGCCACGTGTCGATTGTCCCCCACACCCACTGGGACCGCGAGTGGTACTCCCCGTTCCAGACGTTCCGGATGAGGCTGGTGACGGTGGTCGACGAGCTGCTCGACCGGATGGAGCGCGACCCGTCGTACACCCGCTTCCTGCTCGACGGCCAGATGGCGGTTGTCGACGACTACCTCGAGGTGCGCCCGGAGGCGGAGGCGAGGATCCGCCGTCTGGCCACCGCCGGGCGTCTGTCGGTTGGGCCGTGGTACATCCTGATGGACGAGTTCCTCGTCTCCGGTGAGACGATCGTGCGCGACCTTCAGATGGGGCTCGAGCGGGCCGGCGCTTTCGGGGGGGCCATGCCCGTCGGCTACCTGCCCGACATGTTCGGCCATATCGCCCAGATGCCGCAGATCCTGCGCCTCGCCGGCTTCGAACACGCCGTGGTGTGGCGGGGTGTGCCCTCCCAGGTCGACCGCACCGGCTTCTGGTGGCGCGCCCCCGACGGTTCGACGGTTAGGGCCGAGTACCTGGTGAGCGGGTACGGGGTCGGGGGCAGCATCCCCGAGGATGCCAAGGCCCTGGTGCGGCGGGTGGCCGAGTACGAGCGCGAGCTCGAAGGCTTCCTCGTCGACGGCCTCCTGTACATGAACGGCAACGACCACGAGGCCCCCCAGCCCTGGCTCGGCCGGGTGGTCGCCGAGGCCAACGACCTGCAGGACGACTACGAGCTTCGGGTCTCGTCGCTGCCCGAGTACCTCGCCGAGGCGCCTACCGAGGGTCTGCCCACCTGGTCCGGCGAGCTGCGCTCCGGGGCCCGGGCCAACCTGCTCATGGGGGTCGGGTCCAACCGGGTCGACGTGAAACAGGCCGCCGCGGCGGCGGAACGGGCTGTCGAGCGGATGGCGGAGCCCCTGGCCGCGCTGTACGTGCCGGCCGAGCAGTGGCCGGCCCGGCTGCTGGAGCTGGCATGGCGCGAGCTGGTGCGCAACGCCGCCCACGACTCGATCTGCGCCTGCTCGGTCGACGAGGTCTGCAACGCCGTGGTGCACCGCTTCGCCGAAGCCCGCCAGATCGGTGACGGATTGGCCAAGGCATCCCTGTCCGTGCTGGCGACCTCTCTGACCGAAGCGGGGCCTTTCGTGGCCAACCCTTCGTCGTTCACCCGCTCCGGTCTGGTCGAGGTCGACCTGCCCGGCTCCGGAGAGATCGAAGGCGCCCAGCTCCTCCGCCAGCGCGGCGAGGTGCTCGGCGACCTGCGCCTGCGGGCCGCCGAGCTCGACCCCCTGATGAACCACCTGCGCAGCCAGCAGATCGACGCCTCGACCTTCATCAACGCCGTGGACGTGACCGAGGACGAGTACGGACTGCAGATCGAGCTGAAGGCCGGGCCACGGCTGCTCGCCGGGCTGGTGATGGAGGAGATCAAGACCGACCTCCGCCGCCGCATCGAGGGCCGTCCCGACCTGTCGGTGCGAGTGCTGGTCACCCAGCAGCCCACCCGGAGAGTCCTCATGCGGGCCGAGGAGGTGCCGGGCTACGGGTGGAAGACGCTCGACGCGGACGGAGGGCCGCTGCGGGTGTCTCCGGTGCGGTCGGACGGGCCGGCGGTGCTCGACAACGGCTTGGTGCGGGTGATGGTCGACGACACGGACGGGACCTTCTCGATCAACGGAGTCGCGGGGTTCGACCGGCTCGTCGACGGCGGCGACCATGGCGACACCTACAACTACTCGCCCCCGGAGCACGACGCCGTGGTCGACCGGCCCCAGTCGGTCACCATCGAGCTCCTCGAGGATGGCCCCCTGCGCGGCCGCCTACTGGTCACCCGGCGCTTCGTGTGGCCCGAGCGCATCGACGACTCGACCGGCTCGCGGGTGGGCGAGCAGGCGGTCGAAGTCCGCACGGGCGTCGAGGTGCGCGCCGGCGACCCGCTGGTGCGGGTTCACACCACCCTCGACAACCGTTGCCGCGACCACCGCCTGCGGGCGCACTTCCCCCTGCCGGTGCCGGCGGAAGCGTCCCACGCCGAGTGCGCCTTCGCCGTCGTCGAACGGCCGCTGGTGGCGGAAGGCGGCCCCACCGAGCGGGCCCTGGCGACCTACCCGTCCCGTCGGTTCGTCCACGCCGGCGGTCTCACCGTGTTCCACGACGGCCTGCTGGAGTACGAGCTGCTGGCCCCGGACGGCGCCGAGGCGACCGACGGACCGGCCGGGATGCTGGCCCTCACTCTCCTGCGGGTGACGGCCATGCTGAGCCGGGTCGAGATGGCCTACCGCCCTCTGGGCGCCGGGCCTCCGATCCGCACCGAGGGGTCCCAGATGCAAGGCCGGGTCGAGGCCCGTTACGCCCTCCTGGTCGAGCCCCAGGAGACCTCGGACTGGGGTCGGCTCTATCGGATGGTGGACGACGCCCTTCTGCCGCTCGCCGCCGCCAACGCGCCCGGCGGCGGCAGCCGCCCGCGGTCGGGCGCCGAGCTGTCTGTCGCCGGCGCGGTCGTCTCCAGCCTGCGGCGGGCGGACGGGACGCTCGAGCTGCGGGTGTTCAACCCGTCGGCCGACCCCGCCACCGTCGCGGTCGAGGGCCGGTCGGGCTGGACCGTCGACCTGCGGGGCCGACCGCTCCAACCCTTCGACGGGTCCGTCGAGCTGCGGGGGTGGGAGATCGCCACCCTGCGGCTCACCGAGAACTGAGGAGCTCAGTCTCCGTCGCCGTCGGCCCGGGGATCGAGGGCCGGGGGGATCAGTCGTTCGACCCGCTCCAGCAGGCGCTCGGGGCCGAGGCGCATCCCTGGACGCAACCGGACGCCCAGGCGCGAGCGTCGTTGGTCGTTGGCCCCGGGACGCGACAGCCGGAAGAGGAGCGTGCGGCCGAGGTCCTTGATGTACCGGGGCCGCAATGCCCGCCAGGAGAAGCCCTCGTGGCCTGCGAGCGCCTCGTGCACGGCCTCTGACGTGAGGACCGACCCGGGGGCGGCGATGTTCACGATCCGGCTGGCCTGGTTCACGACCGGGCCGTAGTAGTCGCCGTCGCGGACCAGCACTGCCCCGCAGGCCAGCCCGACCCGTACGTCGGAGAGGACCTCGTCGTCGGCGTAGGCCTCCGACAGGCTCAGAGCCACCTCGGCGGCGGTGAGAGGGTCCTGAGCCACGTACATGACCTCGTCGCCGATCATCTTCACGACCCGACCGCCGAGCACCGTGACGGTGTCGTGGGCGAGGGCCTCGAAGCGGGCGACCATCTCGGCCAACTCCGCCTCGCTCAACTGCTGGCTGAGCACGGTGAACCCGACCAGGTCGGCGAAGCCGACCGCCATATCGGCCCAGGCGCCGCCGGCGTCGACGTGGGAGCGCATGAGCATGGCCCGGCGGGCGGCGGCCTGGAGGTGGCGGCGCCACGAGTAGTCGAGCAGCCGCGAGATCCCCGGCAGGATGGCGTCGGCGGTGAGGACGAACAGCTCGGCCATCTCGGCGCTGTCGGCGCCCCCTCGGAGGACCGGAGAAGCGGTGACCTCGGCCTCGGCGATACGGGCCATCGACGAGCCGATGACCCTCGCCATCTGCACCGCCGACTCGAGGTCGGCCATGCGGTAGGCCAGGAGACCCTGCAGCGTGGAAAGAGCGTCCAGGTCGCTGTCGCCGAAGGCCTTCTCGTCGTCGGGCACGTCGGGGAAGCCGAGCGCCCGCCAGAAGCGCTTCACCTGCTCGAGAGCCATGCCGGACAGCTCAGCCACTTGGGTCGGGCTGTACCGGCCCTGTCCGGGCATGATGACGGCGTCCACCACCAGCAGGGGCAGCCGCCCCTCCTCCGAGGCGCGGTCGATCTCCTCCGGCGGTACCCCACGCTCGAGCAGGAACGGGCGGACCTGGTCGGCGTCGTCCTCAGGACTCATGCCCGATCGTGGATTCCGTACAGCTCCGGCTTCGCCTCACGCTGCATCAGCGCGGGTATCACGTCGCGGGCAGACTTGCGGTCGGCCAGCACCTCGACCACCTCGGCGGCGATCGGTGTCTCCACCTGGTACCGCTGCGCCAGCTCGAGCACCGACGGCGCCGTCTTCACCCCCTCGGCGACCATGTTCATGTCGGCGACGATGTCCGAGAGCCGCCGACCCCTCCCCAGCTCCTCCCCCACGTGACGGTTGCGGCTGTGACGGCTGATGCAGGTGGCGATGAGGTCGCCCATGCCCGCCAGTCCGGAGAAGGTGAGCGGTTCGCCACCCATGGCCACCCCGAGGCGGGTGAGCTCAGCCAGCCCCCGCGTGATGAGGGCCGCCTTGGAGTTGTCGCCGAAGCCGATGCCGTCGGCGATGCCGGCGGCAATGGCCATCACGTTCTTCAGGGCGCCGGCCATCTCGCAGCCGATCAGGTCGGGGTTGGTGTAGACCCGGAACGTGGCGGTGGACAGGAGCCGCTGAAGCTGTTCGGCCGTTCCGGTGTGGTCGACGGCCACGACGCTGGCGGTGGGCTGGCCCGCCATCACCTCGACGGCCAGGTTGGGCCCGGTCAGCACCCCACGCCGCCGCCCGGGAACCACCTCGTCGACCAGCTCCGTCATCCGCTTCAGCGATCCCTGTTCGAGGCCCTTCGTCAGGCTGAGCACGACCGCTCCGGAGCCGAGGGCGGGGGCGGCCGCCTTCATAATGTCGCGGAACCCGTGGGACGGAACGGCCATGATGACGACGCCGGCGCCCTCGACCGACGCCTCGATGTCGGCGCTGGCTCGGAGGCCGTCGGGCAGCGGGTAGTCGCTGAGGTAGTCCGGGTTCCGATGCTCGGAGGAGATCCGCTCCGCCAGGTCGGCCCGGCGCGACCAGAGCACGGTGGATGTCTGGCCGGCGCAGATGGCCGCCACGGCCGTGCCCCATGACCCGGCTCCCAGCACGGCCACCTTGTCGCGGGTCATCAGCTCACAGTATCCACGCCCACCCTGCCGCCCGGTAGGGTCGGCATCAGTGAGCGGGCTGTCCTCGGCCGTCCTGATACCGGTGAAGGCCTTCGCCGACGCCAAGGTCCGTCTGGCCGGCGCGCTCGGTCCGGAAGAACGTCGCCGCTTGGCCCGGGCGATGGCGGAAGGCGTCGTGCGGGCGGCGAAGCCGTTGCCCGTGGCGGTGGTGTGTGACGACTCGGCCGTCGCCGAATGGGCCGCAGATCTGGGCGCTCAGGTGATCTGGGCTCCGGACCGTGGGCTCAATGCGGCGGTCGAGGAGGGGGTGGCCCGACTGGCCGAGCAGGGAGCGGACTGCGTGACCGTCGTTCACGCTGACCTTCCGTTGGTCCAAGCCATCGGCCGCCTGGGTGGCAGCGCGGTCGTCGCCTTGGCGCCCGACCGACGCAGGGACGGCACCAACGTCGCCGCCGTACCGGCGAACGCCGGCTTCCGCTTCTCGTACGGACCCGGCTCCTTCGCCCGCCACGCCCAAGAGGCGAGCCGACTGGGCCTGCGCCTCGAGGTCATCGAGCGGGCCGACCTCGCCTGGGACGTCGACGTGCCGGCCGACCTCGAGGGCCTGACGGCCGGGTGGCGATGACCGGCGTCAACCTGCCGACCCCGGCATCGGCCCTGGCCATCGGCGCTCACCCTGACGACATCGAGTTCGGTTGCGGGGGAACCCTCGCCAAGTGGGCGGCGGCGGGGACCGCCATCCACCATCTCGTGCTTACCGACGGTTCGAAGGGCTCCTGGGACCCCGACGAGGACCTCGCCCGTCTCGTGGCCACCCGCCAGGACGAACAACGGGCGGCCGCGGCGGCACTGGGGGGGAGGGCGCCCGTCGTGTTCCTCGGCTGGCCCGACGGCGAGCTGGAAGCCGGCCTGCGCCAGAGGTGGCAGGTCGCCTATTGGATCCGGGTCGTCCGGCCCGAGGTGGTGCTGGGTCACGATCCTTGGAAGCGCTACCGCATCCACCCGGACCATCGCCATGCCGGCTTCCTCACCACCGATGGGATCGTCGCCGCCCGCGACCCGCACTTCTTCCCTGAGCAACAGGTCGCCCCCCACCGTCCGGGCCGCCTGTTGCTGTGGGAGGCCGACGAGATCGACCACGTCGAGGATGTCTCCGGCTTCGAGGAGCGCAAGATCGAGGCCCTCCTCGCCCACCGCAGCCAGTTCCGCTCGACGATGCGCATCGAGGACCCATCGGCCGGCGAGGAGCTCGAGGGGTTCCGGCGGCGAGTGATCAATCGCCTGACCGAGCACGGCGCCCTGGCCGCTCTGGGTGCGGGCGAGGGGTTCAAGCTGGTCGATCGGCTGTAGGCGCCGGGTCGAGAAGCCGACCTTATCGACCGGGCCACCAGCCCGGTCCTGGGCGCCCCCGAACGCGGATGGAGGGGGCCCAGGGCCCCCTCCATCCGTTCGCCGATTTCGTCGGCAGTCGGGTTCAGCGCTTGGCGGCGCCCGTCTTCCTGGCCGTGGACTTGCGAGCCGCCGACTTGCGAGCCGGAGCCCGCTTGGCCGTGGACTTGCGAGCCGTGGACTTGCGGGCCGTCGTCTTGCGGGCCCCGGCCGACTTGCGGGCGGTGGTCTTGCGGGCCCCCGTTGCCTTACGGGCCGTGGTCTTGCGGGCCCCCGTCGACTTGCGGGCCGGGGACTTACGGGCCGTGGTCTTCCTGGCCGTCGACTTACGGGCCGTGGTCTTACGGGCTCCGGCCTTCTTGGCCGTCGACTTACGGGCCGGGGACTTACGGGCCGTGGTCTTCCGGGCCGTCGACTTACGGGCCGTGGACTTACGGGCCGTGGTCTTACGGGCTCCGGCCTTCTTGGCCGTCGACTTACGGGCCGTGGACTTACGGGCCGTGGTCTTACGGGCGGTGGTCTTGCGGGCCCCCGCCTTCTTGGCCGCCGACTTACGGGCAGTCGTCTTGCGGGCGGTGGTCTTGCGGGCCCCCGCCTTCTTGGTGGTCGACTTGCGGGCAGTCGTCTTCTTGGCGCCTGCCTTCTTGGCGGTCGACTTACGGGCGGTGGTCTTGCGGGCCCCCGCCTTCTTGGCCGTCGACTTGCGAGCGGTCGACTTTCGCGCGCCGGATTTCTTCGCCGGGCTCTTCGAGGTGCTGGACACAGCAGTGCTGCTCATGGCCGCCTCGAACTCGGTCCCAGGAGCGAAGCGAACACCCTTTGATATCGCCGTCGCCTCCGGGTTGTCGTCTTCGATGTGGTCTGACTCTTTCACCGCCACCTCCTGGCGTGTTGGGGAAGTCGTAGCAATGAAAGATGCTTTACGTGCAAAGGTCAAGCATTTGTTGCAACGACGTGATCGCGTCGCGTACCTCATGCTTGTGGTGAATGAACGTGCATTGGCCGAATGTTCCAATGTTTGCAAGGCTTTTCGCGCATGGACGACCGCCTCGAACCGCTGCCTGACGGCGAATACGAAATTCTCGTGATCGACGCCGAAGACGGCCCTGAAGGGCTGGTTCGGATCTCGGTGGTCATCGTGTCGGGGGAGATGAAAGGTCGGGTCACCTCCATCAAAGGACCGTCCGGTGACCGCGACGGTGTCTCACTGATGGGTCTGCCCGGTGCTCTGTCGGTTCGCGATGGACGTCCCAGCCTCCGGCTCGAGTGACCCGCTGGCGAACGCGCGAGACTCTGAGAACGCGGGAGCTCGAAGGGGCTGAGAGGGCGAGGTTCGCCGACCGCTGACCTGATCCGGGTAATGCCGGCGGAGGGAGTAGCGATGAGCGAGATGGCAGTAAGGACCAAGAGCTACGTCGAGGGCGGCCGGGCCGGCATCCGGGTGCCGTTCACCCGCATCGCCCTGGCAGACTCACCCGGGCGGTCCGGTCCGACACCGAACGAGCCGGTTCTCCTCTACGACACCAGCGGCCCGGGCTCGGACCCGGCCACCGGCCTTCCCGCCCTCCGGCGCCCATGGGTGCTGGAGCGGGGCGACGTCGAGGAGTACGAGGGCCGCCGGCCCACCGTGCGTGACGACGGGCGGGCCGCCGCCCGTCGGGACGGGGACGGGCCGGCCCCCGCCGGGCGCCGGCCGCTCCGGGCCCGAAATGGCCGCCCGGTCACCCAGATGCACTATGCCCGCCGGGGCGAAATCACCCCGGAGATGGAGTTCGTGGCCATCCGCGAGGGCGTGGAGCCCGACTTCGTCCGCCAGGAGGTGGCGAGGGGCCGGGCCATCATCCCCTCCAACGTCAACCATCCCGAGTCGGAGCCGATGGCGATCGGCCGCCACTTCCTCGTGAAGGTCAACGCCAACATCGGCAACTCGTCGGTCACCTCGTCGGTCGCCGAGGAGGTGGAGAAGATGACCTGGGCCACCCGCTGGGGGGCCGACACGATCATGGACCTGTCCACCGGCTCGGACATCCACACGACCCGCGAGTGGATCATCCGCAATTCGCCGGTGCCGGTGGGCACCGTCCCCATCTACCAGGCGCTCGAGAAGGTCGACGGCAGGGCCGAGGAGCTCACCTGGGAGGTCTACCGCAACACCCTGGTGGAGCAGGCCGAGCAGGGGGTCGACTACTTCACCATCCACGCCGGGGTGCTGCTGCGCTACGTGCCCCTGACCGCCGGGCGCACCACCGGCATCGTGAGCCGGGGAGGCTCGATCATGGCGGCCTGGTGCCTCGCTCACCACCAGGAGAACTTCCTCTACAGCCACTTCGAGGAGATCTGCGAGATCATGGCGGCCTACGACATCGCCTTCTCCCTGGGCGACGGGCTGCGGCCCGGGTCGGTGGCCGACGCCAACGACGATGCGCAGTTCGCCGAGCTGCGGACCCTCGGCGAGCTGACCCAGGTGGCCTGGCGCCACGACGTACAGGTGATGATCGAAGGCCCGGGCCACGTGCCCCTCCACCGAATCAAGGAGAACGTCGACCTCCAGATGGAGGTCTGCCAAGAGGCCCCCTTCTACACCCTCGGCCCCCTGACGACGGACGTGGCGCCCGGCTACGACCACATCACGTCGGCCATCGGGGCCGCCGTCATCGGCATGCACGGCACCGCCATGCTGTGTTACGTCACGCCCAAGGAGCACCTCGGCCTGCCCGACCGCGAGGACGTCAAGCAGGGGATGATCGCCTACAAGATCGCCGCTCACGCCGCTGACCTGGCCAAGGGCCATCCGGGGGCCCAGCGGTGGGACGACGCCCTCTCCAAGGCCCGATTCGAGTTCCGCTGGGAGGACCAGTTCGAGCTCTCCCTGGATCCGGCGACCGCCCGCTCCTACCACGACGAGACGCTGCCGGCGGCCCCGGCCAAGACGGCTCACTTCTGCTCGATGTGCGGGCCGAAGTTCTGTTCCATGCGGATCAGCCAGGACGTGCGCGACTACGCCGAGGCTCACGGGGTGGCGGACGAGGTCGCGGTCGAGATCGGGCTAAAGGAGAAGGCGTCGGAGTTCGTCGCCGGGGGGTCCGAGCTCTACACGTGACGGTGGTCACGGGGCGGTGAAGCTCCGTGGAGCGGAGGGCCGAACGCTTCTATCCTCTCCATCGTCATGAGTTGCCCGTCGTGCGGGGCGGAGGTGCCGAGCGGGGCTCGGTTCTGCCCGTCCTGCGGTCACCGGCTGTCGGCCCGGGGCGACGAACGTCGGGTAGCCACGGTCCTCTTCGCCGACCTCGCCGGCTTCACCGGGCTCTCCGAGACCCAGGATCCGGAGCACATCAAGAACCTCGTCGACCGCTGCTTCGCCCGTCTCGCCCTGGATGTGACCGGCCACGGCGGGAGGGTGGACAAGGTCGTCGGGGACGCCATCATCGCCCTGTTCGGGGCGCCGGTGGCCCACGAGGACGACGCCGAACGTGCCGTGCGCGCCGGGCTGCAGATGCAGCGCAGCATCGCCAAGCTGGCCGGAGAGCTGTCGGCTGCGCTGCAGCTCCGGGTCGGCATCAACACCGGCGAGGTCCTGGTGGGCGCCATCCGCGCCGGCGGCGACTACACGGCCATGGGGGATGTGGTCAACGTGGCCTCTCGGCTCCAGACCCTCGCCGCCCCCGGCACCGTGGTGGTGGGTGAGGCGACCCATGCCGCCACCTCTCGCATCGTCCGCTACGAGCCGCTGGGTGCCCTGCAGGCCCGGGGCCGCGAAGAGCGAATCGAGGCGTGGCGGGCCGTGGAGTGCATATCGCCCCCCGGCCGCCGGCCCCGGCGGATCGTGGCGCCGATCCTGGGTCGCGACGACGAATTGGTCCTGCTGCGCCAGTCCGTGGCCATGGCCGTGCACCGGTCGCGGCCGCTGGTGGCGCTGGTCCTCGGCGAAGCCGGCATGGGCAAGACCCGCCTCACCGAGGAGGTGGCGCGCTGGTCGTCCGCTGAGCACGGATCGCTGGTCCTCGAGGGCCGTTGCGTCCCCTACGGGGAGGCGAACCCCTGGTGGCCGGTCGCCGAGGCCGTCCGGGCCGCCTGCGGCATAGAGCCCGGCGACCCAGCGGATACCACGGCAGCCAAGGTCCGGGCCACGGTCGCCGACGTGTGCGCCAACGGCGCCGGCGCCGAGGCCGGCCAGATCGCCGCCGGCCTGCTGCATCTCATGGGCGACGAGGAAGCCCTCCCCGATGTCGATCCCCAGCGGGCCCGGCAGGAGGCCCGACGCTCGCTGCACGCGCTGGTGGCCGGGCTGGCCCGGCGCCAGCCGGTCACCCTGGTGCTGTCCGAGCTGCACTGGGCCGACGACGTGGTGCTCGACCTGCTCGGCCGTCACGTCGAACGGCTGGCGGGTCTGCCCGTGGTGGTGCTGGCCGCCTCGCGCCCGGAGCTCATGGAACGGTGGGCGCCGCCCCAGGGCCGCCACAACCTGTTGACCCTGCACCTCGACCCTCTCGACCCCCGATCCACCCGGCAGTTGGCGCTGGCCCTGGCCGAAGGATCGTTGCCGTCCACCGTCGTCGACACCCTGGTCGAGCGCAGCGGCGGAAACCCCTTCTTCCTCGAGGAGCTCGTCAGTTTCGTGGGCGAGTCGGCGACCGTGAACGGATCATCGGCGCTCGGCGACCTACCGGCAACGTTGCGGGGTCTGGTGGCCGCCCGGCTCGACTCCTTGCCCGTCGAGGAGCGCTCGGTGCTGGAGGACGCCGCCGTCATCGGACGCGAGGGCTCGCTGTCCTCACTGGCCGCCCTGAGCGCCACCCGGGGCATCACCGAGGTCGACACGCCCGTCGCCCACCTCCTCGAGCGAGACCTTCTGGCGGTCGGCGACGACCATTGGGAGTTCCGTTCGGAGGTAGTACGCGAGGTCGTCTACGAGATCTTGACCAAGTCGGAGCGGGCCCGACGGCACTGGAACGTGGCCACCTGGATGACCGGCGTGGCCAAGCAGACCCGACGCGAGGACGAGATCCTCGAGCAGCTCGCCCACCACTTCGCCACCGCGGCGGAGCTGCTGCGCGACGTGGGGCCGGTGCCGTCGGTGCCGGCCGACGCCGACGAGGTGGCGGTCAAGGCCCTGGGCAAGGCGGCCCGTTGGGCCTCGCGACGTGAGCTGCCGTTGACGGCTACGCGACTTCTCGACCGGGCGGTCGCCCTGGCGGCGGAAGGATCGGATCAGCGCTGTCGGCTCCTGCTCGACCGGGCGCTGGAGCGGGCGACCCTCCGGCACCTGGACGGCGCTCGCGAAGACCTGTCCGACGCCTTCGCCGGCTCCGAAGGGGGAGGGCGGGCCCGGGCGCTGACCATCCTCGGCTACGTGCAGCAGATCGAGGGGGACCTGGCCGCGTCGGCGGACACCTTGTCCAAGGCGCTGAGCGCCTGGCGCGAGATCGGAGACCGCGCCGGGGAGGGCGACGCCCTCCGCCGGTTCGGCATGACCTGCCTCGCTTCGGGTGATCCCGGCGCCGCCGAGTCCGCCTTCGAGGAGGCCCTGGCCATCGCCCGCGACCTCGGCAGCCGCCGCGACGAAGCCTGGGCCCTGTGGCACCTGGCCGAGCTGTCTTTCTACGCGGGCCGGACGGACGAAGCCGAGCACCGGCTCAACGAGGCCGGGCAGGCCTTCCACGAGGCCGGCGACACCGGGGGGATCGGCTGGGTGCGCGGCCTGCTCGGTTACCTGCGCCTGACCCAGGGGCGGCGCGAGGAGGCGGAACGGCTGGCCCTCGGCATCCTCGACGACCTGCGCGACCGAGGCGACCGTTGGGCTCTGGCCATGGTCCTGGTGCTGCTGGCCAACGTGCGGCTGTGGCAGGGGCACGCGTCGGCGGCCGTGGGGCCCGCCGGGGAGGCCCGGGCGCTGTTCGCCGAGATCAACGACAACGGCGGCGAGCTGCAGGCGGCGGCCGTCCAGGCCCGGGCTCTCGCCGCCGCCGGTCAGGCCGAGGACGCCTGGCCGGTGATCGAGGACTCGGTGAACCGGGCGGGGGGTGGCGGCACCGGTCACGTACGGTTCGGCGCCGACCAGCTGCGGACTGTCGTCGCCACCCATCTGGGCGACTGGCGCACCACGTTGGAGAACACGGAGGGAATCGCTCCGGGTCTGGGTGCCGAGGAGGTGATGATCTCGCGAGGCGTCGCCCTGTTGCAGGCCGACCGGGTCCCCGAGGCGCTCGGTCTGCTCGACGCGGTGATGCAGGGTGGTCTGGGCGGCGTGAACCCTAAAGCGATGGGGGTCGGGCCCAACGGGTGGGCCAGCATGGCGCTGGCCCGGGTGTGTGCCGGTGACGTTCAGGGTGCCCTCGACGCCTCCGCCATCGTGGTCGACTCGGCGCCGGTGGCGACCTACCGCGATCTGGCCCTGGCCCACCTGGCCCGGGCCTTCGCCCATCATCAGGGAGCCGGCCCGGAGCTGGTGGAGCAGGACCTGGAGTCCGCCCGCGAGCTAGTGGCCGGCACCGACGACCTGGTCACCGCAGCGGTGGTCGAGCTCGGGGGCGCCCGCCTCGGGGAGGCCCAGGGCTACCTGTCGGCGTCGTCGCGGGTCGAGGACTGGCTCCGCCGGCTGGACGCCCACGGGGCGACGGCGGACGGATGGGACACCCTGATCCGCCGGGCCATCAACCCAGCTGGGTCTCAGGTCGAGCGGCGCTGAGTCTGCAGGTCCAGCACGGCCGAAGCCAGCTGCGACAGCTCACCCGACCATGACGCCGGGGCGCCGGCGGGCACGGGCACGAACTTGGAGAACCCCCGGGCCACGAACTCCTCGAGTCGCGTCCGCAGCGCCTCATGTCCCACGGGAACGACAGCGGCGGGGTCGACACCGGGCCGGCGCAGCTGGAGGGCGGCCCGCAGTCGCTCCGGCATCGGCCCGGCCGAATACACCACCAGGGCGCCGAAGTGCTCCGGGTCGATCGAACGGCCGGTCTCGGCGGCGACCTTCTCGATCTCCTCGCGGCCGGCCTCGGCCTCGGCCGGCGTGCAGAAGCTGGGCAGCCAGCCGTCGCCCAGCCGCCCGACCCGACGCAGCTCGCTGGGAGCCCGCCCGCCCAGCCACACGTCCGGGGGGTGCTGCACGGGGCGGGGGCCGATCGACACGCCCTGCAGTTGGAAGCGGGGGCCGTCGTGGTCCACGGCCTCTTCGGTCCACAGACGACGGATGAGGGGTAGGGCCTCGTCGAACCAGGCGGCCCGCTCCTCGCGGGCGACGCCGAAGGCCTGCTGCTCGGCCGGCTCCGCCACGCCCAGACCGAAAGCAGGCAGGAGCCTGCCCCCGCACAGGACGTCGAGGGTGGCCAGCTCCTTGGCCACCACCACCGGGTTGCGTCCGGGCAGCACCATGACGCTGGTTCCCAGCTTGATGCGACGGGTGCGCCCAGCGGCGAAGGAAAGCCCGACAACCGGATCGAAGCTCTGGCCCGTCAACCGCTCCGAGAGCCACAGCGAGTCGAAGCCCTCCGCCTCGAGGGCGTCGACCATCTCGGCGAAGTCCGCCGCGGCCATGCCGGCCGCGCCCGTGCCCGGACCGAACCCGATACGGACCTTCACCGGGGGATCAGCGGGCTAGTTGACCTGGCGATCGCGTCCCTCCCAGTAGGGGGCGCGCAGCTTGAACTTCTGCAGCTTGCCGGTGGCCGTGCGGGGCAGCGAGTCGCGGAACTCGATCGACGTCGGGCACTTGTAGTGGGCCATGTGCTCGCGGCAGAAGGCGACGATGTCCGCCTCGGTGGCCTCGGCGCCCGCCTGCAGCACGACAAGGGCCTTGACCGTCTCCCCCCACTTGTCGTCGGGCACGCCGATCACCGCCGCCTCCGCCACCGCAGGGTGCTGGTAAAGGGTGTCTTCCACCTCGATCGACGAGACGTTCTCACCTCCGCTGATGATCACGTCCTTCTTGCGGTCGGCGATCACCACGTAGGCCCCGTCGAGGTGGCCACCGTCGCCGGTGTGGAACCACCCGTCGACAATGGCCTTGTCGGTCTCCTCGGGTTGGTTCCAGTAGCCGGCGAACACGTGGTTCGAGCGGGCCAACACCTCACCCTCGGCGTCGACGTCCATGCGCACGCCGAGGGCGGGAACACCCGCCCTCGACAGCAAGCGGGCCTGCTCGGCCGGCTCGAGCCCGTCCCACTCAGCGCGCCGGCGGTTGACGGTCAACAGGGGCGAGGTCTCGGTGAGGCCGTAGATCTGGATGAACTCCCAGCCCAGCTCGCGGTGGATTCGCTCGATGACGGCGGACGGCGGGGGTGCCCCGGCCACGACCATGCGCACCGTCCCCTTCCCGGGTATGGGGCGGCCCGCCTCGGAGCGGTCCTTGGCCGCGTCGAGGATGGCGGCAACCACCGCGGGAGCGCCGCACATGAGAGTGACGCCCTCGGACTCCACCCTCCGCAGGATCTCCTCTCCGTCCACCTTGCGCAGGACGACGTGGCGTCCCCCCATGCCCGTGACGGCGTAGGGCATCCCCCACCCGTTGCAGTGGAACATCGGCAGCGTGTGGAGCAGCACGTCGCGGTCGGTGACGGTCGTGTGCCACCCGAAGCTGGAGGCGTTGAGCCAGGCGTTGCGGTGGGTGATCTGCACCCCCTTCGGCCGGGCGGTGGTGCCGGACGTGTAGTTGATGCTGCAGGTGGCCTCCTCGTCGGCCTCCCAGCGCTGAGGCACGGCGTCGGGCGGCGCCGGGGCGAACAACTCGGCGTCCTGGATGCCGTCGAGGATGATCTTCTCCTTGGCCGTCACCCCGGCGAGGGATTCCTCGAGTTCGGGGTCGACGAGCAGGACCGATGCGCCCGAGTGGTCGACGATGTAGGAGACCTCGGTGGAGTTGAGGCGGAAGTTGATCGGCACCAGCACCCGTCCGTAGCCGCTGACCCCGAAGAAGCTCACCAGGTAGCGCCCCGAGTTGGGCGAAACCAAGGCGACCCGCTCTCCGAGCTCGACGCCCATCCGGTCGAGAGCCGCGGCCATGCCCCTGGCCCGGGCGGCCATGTCGGCGTAGGTGATGCGCCCGAGGGAACCGGGCCCGTCCGCCTCGTCGACCACGGCCTCGCGTTCGCCGTAGACCAGCTCGGCCCGGTCAATGAAGTCAGCGACGGTGAGCGGAACTCTCATCGACGGCCCCTTTTCGCTTTCCGCGGGTCGCCCCGCCGGCTCGACACCGTGAGCGAGGTTACCGCCGGCGCGCCAGGATAGGGCCGGTGGATAGAACGGCGACGGGCGGCTCAGGCCGGCGGCTGTACGTCGGGGCCGGAGATCAGGGCTTCGTGCTCACCGAGCCCGAGACCGCCTTGCTGGTGCTCGGGCCGCCCCGGTCGGGGAAGACGTCGGCGGTCGTCGTGCCCAACGTGCTGGCGGCCGAAGGTCCGGTCGTGTCCACATCGACCAAGCCGGACGTTCTCGCCGCCACCTGGCGGGCCCGGCGGAAGGTAGGGCGCTGCTGGGTCTTCGACCCGACAGGATCGGCGAAGCTGGGCCAGTTCGAAGGCGGCGTGACCGAGCTGCGCTGGTCCCCGGTGACGGCGGCCCACGACTGGGACCGGGCCGTCAGCACGGCCCGGGCGATGGTTGGCGCCGCCCGCCCCTCCCCGACTCCCGCCGAGCAGCATTGGACCGAGCGGGCCGGCGCCCTGCTGGCCCCTCTGCTGCACGCCGCCGCCCTCACCGGTGGCTCGGTGAGCGACCTGGCGACCTGGGTGGACCGCCACGACCTGCGCCCGGCACTCGACGGGCTGCGAGCGGCGCCGGGGTCCTCCCCGCGGGCGGTCGACCTGATCGAGGGGATCGCCCGCACCGACGAACGCGAGGCGAGCAGCATCTGGTCGACGGCTTCGGGCGTGTTGGCCGCCTACCGGTCAGGGGCGGCGTTGGCGTCGGCGACGCGACCCAACTTCGACGCCGACCACTTCGTGGGCACCGCCGACACCGTCTACGTGTGCGCTCCCGCCTCCGAGCAGGCGACGGTGGGGACCCTGGTCGCCGGTCTGCTCGAAGCAGTGCGCGACGCGCGCTATCGGCTGGAGGCGGAGGCGGCCGGGGGCCCCGCCGTGGTGCTCGCCCTGGACGAGGCGGCCAACATCGCGCCCCTGCCGGAGCTGCCGTCGGTGGTCAGCGAAGGGGGAGGACAGGGCGTGCTCACCTTGGCGTGCTTTCAGGACCTGTCCCAGGCCCGGTGGCGCTGGGGGAGGCGGGCCGAGGGCTTCCTCACCCTGTTCGGCGCCAAGCTGGTGCTGCCCGGCGTCTCCGACCCGGCCACCCTGGACGCGCTGTCGACCGTCGCCGGCGACGAGGAGGTGGATATCCGCTCGCGCACATCGGCCGGCTGGCGCCGTCCCGGTTCGACCACGTGGTCCACCCGATCGCAGCGACGGCTCCCGCCCGACGTTGTGCGCCGGGGCCGCCCGGGCTCCGCCCTGCTGGTCGAGGGGGCCGCCGAACCGGCCTGGGTGCGGCTCACCCCCTGGCACCGCGAGCCGGTCTGGGCGGACCTGGCCGCGGGAGGAAGCAGCCGTGATCGGTCACACCCGTTCGAGGCCGAGCGGGGCGACCAAGGATGGCAGCTCGGCTGAGGCCCGGAGGTCGCGCCCGTCGCGGCTCCGTCCGAGGCTGCGCAGCAGGCCTCGGAGCTCGCCGAGGTCGGCTGTCTGTCCGGGGGTCGTAGGCGGTGGGCCGAGGGCCCGGGGATCGTCGGTCAGGCCCCACCGCTCGCGATAGGCCTCGAGGGCGCCCGCCGCCTCCCGCCAGGCGGCGCGGGCGCCGGCATCGCCGGGGCGGGGTCCGAGGGCGGCGATGACATGTGGCCCCGGGCTCAGCTCGGCGGCCCGACCGAGGGCCTGGCGGCGTAGGGCGGCTGCCGCGCTGAGCTCGGCGTACTCCCCGAGCTCCTCGGCGTGGTCCGCCGTCCACCGCCGGCGCCCCTGCTCGGCGGCCCTCAGCTCCTCGATCGTGGCGGTGGCACGTTCCAGGCGGCGCTGCCACATCGGCCCGGGCACCTCCTCAACCGATCGGGCGGCAACGTCGCGCTCTTCCATTGCCGCCGCCAACGCCGCCGACGGGTCGGCGGGCGGTGTCAACCGGCAGCGGAGGTCCTCGAGGCGCACAGCGACGGCGGCCAGTGAGGCGACAGCGCGGGCGCCCTCGGCCGGGCCTGGCGACGGGGCCGCCCGGAAGACTTCTTCCGCGGGCGGGAACGGAACCGGCGCGCTCCGGGCCCACCGCTCCGGGGCGAGGTCGGCGACGGCGTAGAAGCTCGTCGGGCAGGTCGGTCGGGGGCCGCCCTCGTGGACGAGCGGATCACCGATCACCAGCGCCTCAGCGGGCGACAGCAGGCGGGCCTGGTAGGGGGTCATGGCGTATCCCCTGCGCAGATCCAGCCGGGCGACCAGTTCCGGCGGCAGCTCCACCGCCGGACCGGACGGTGACCGCAGCCGCACGGCCGCCCCGGTGGCCTCGATGTCCCAGAGCTCGCCGGCCCGGACAGGCGAACCCCGGACCGTCCGAGCCACCAGGACCGTTTCGCCTTGGCGCAACCCGTCGGCGCCAAGTGGTGGCCCGCTCAGCCTTCCTCGGTCGTGCAAGGAGGCAGCGGCCCGGGCGTTGAGGTCGTCCACGTCGGCGCGACGCGGTGCGACCATGACCACCCGCCGCCCCTCACCAACTGCGTCCTCCCAGTCCGCCACCAGGCAGCGGCGCAGCTCGTCCTGCCCGGCGGCCAGGGTGAGTCGGCTGCTCACCCGCACCACCGGGGGGCGGGGCTGCTCAGCCGGGGGGCCGGCGGCGACCCCCGGACGGTCGTTGATCAGCTCCGCCGATGACCGCCGGGGCACCCGCGACGCTCCCACCGACGACTCGATCGCCCGCCACGCCCCGGCCCGGTCGGCACGGGCGATGGCGCCCGGGTCCCCCACCAGGACGACCTTGGCGCCTCGGGCGGCCAGCTCGGCAAGGCCTTCCGCCGCGGCACAGGAGAGCTGCTCGCCGCCGCTGACCACCACGACCGCCGACGCCGGGTGGCACGGCCGCTCCCCCACCATGGTGGCGATGCCGGTGGCGGCCTCCATCTCGCGGGCGGAGCGCACGTCGGGGGCGAGGCCGGCGACGTCGAGCCCGCTGCTCTGCCAGGCCCGCCGGGCGGCCTCGAGCACCGCCCACCGGCCCGGGCCCGGTGGGGCCGACACCAGCTCCACCCCGTCCCCCGAGGTGATGAGCCGGTGCAGGGCGACGGCCTCGCGAGGGGCCAGACCCCGGGCCGTGAGCCGGTCGGAGTCGCCGGCGGCCAGTCCGGACCCGGCCCCGGCCAGGCGGGCGGCGGCGTCGGCGAGTCGGCGTTGGGCTGTCACCTCCTCCGGGGTGGACCAGCGGGCCACGTCCGTGCGGGTGGGAACGATCCGTCCCCCGCCGGTGCGGATGACATCACCGGCGCGCAGGGCGGCGCCCCCGCTCAGGCGGACCACCCGGTCCGAAGCCAGGATGGCGTCAGCCCAGCGCTCGGCCTCGTCCACTGGAAGCCCCCTGGTGGCCGCACCGCCGACCGCCACCAGAACGTCGCGGCGTGAGAACGACGATGCCGCCACGCCGGTCATCACCCGGTCGGCGTCCACTTCTTTCGTCTCGCCACCCGCCCGACCTATCACCGCCGCCACCACATCGTTGGTGACGCCCACGGCCTCGGCCCGGTCCCACCACCCTTGGCGGCGCTCGTCGAGGGGGACGTGACGCTTGTCCGGCCTCCCGTCGAGGGCGGCGATCCGGGCGGAGAGGGGGCTCGAGCCACCGTGGGCCGCCATGCCACTCTCGACCTGGGCCCGCCGGGAGGAAAACGCCCGCCGCACATGGGGGTCGACACCTTTTAGTTGGGCGACCCCGTTGACGACCGGACCCCACTCCACGGCCAGGCGCTCGCTGAGCTCGTGGCGGAGGTGGGCCTCGAAGAGGTGGCCGGCGGCGGAGAGGTGGGCGACGAGGGGCACCGACTCGAGAGCCCGCCACCGATCGGCGCGACCGTTGAGGTTGGCCACCACCGCGTGGACGTGGAGGTGGGGATCGGCGCTGCGACTGACGTGGTGGGCGAAGGCGGCGGCCACCATCTCGGACGGCCCGGCGTCGTCGCGGACCGCTCGGCGCTCGAGATAGGACAGGGTGGCAGCGGCGGCCCGACGCTGCGCGGCCTCGACCTCGCTCGCCACCTGCCCGCCGGCCAGCGCCCACAGGACAGAAACCGACTTGGGCACGGCGAAGGTGAGGTCCCAGCCGGGGACCCTCGTCGGGCGGGACGTGAGCCGGCCGACGGTGTCGTCGTGGGGATGGCGCCCGGCCAGCACCGCCCTCAGCTCGTCGCCGCCGACCTCACCCACGAGGCCCAGGCGGGCGGCCCCCCGACCGGACCACACCCCTGGAGGCTCTACCGCTTCGGCCACCGGCTCGAGGTAGTACCGGTCGGCGCCCGGTCCCAGCTTCGCCCACCGTATCATGCTGTTTCATGATATTTCATTATTCGTCAGTGGTCCACCTGCTCTGTCACAGGGGGGCCGTACCCTGGCGGCATGCGTGAAGGCGAGGCGCTCGTGTACGGCCTCGACATCGAGACCGACACCTCCTGCGGCGGCCTCGACCCCCGCCGATGCCGGATCCTGGCGGTGGCGGTCGCCGGCCCCCATGGCGTCACCGTCCTCACCGGAGCGGAGCCCGGCCTGCTGGCCACCCTCGACCGGCACCTGGCTTCCCTCCAACCGGGGGTAGTCGTCACGTGGAACGGGTCTTCCTTCGACCTGCCGTTCCTGGCCGACCGGGCCGCCTTCGCCGGCATCGAGCTCGGCATGCGGCTCCGCCTCGACCCGGGTATGGACCGCACCCACCCTCCCCTGCCGGGTCACGGCGGCCGCTACCGAGCCGGGTGGCACGACCATCGCCACCTCGACGCCTACAGCGCCTACCGGTCCCTCCTGGCGGGCGACGGCGAGTCGTGCGGGCTGAAGGCGGTGGCCCGTCGGGCCGGTCTTTCCGCGGTGGAGGTGGACGCCGCCCGGGTCCACCAGCTGAGCGGTGAGCAGCTGTCGGAATACGTCGCCAGCGACGCCCGCCTGGCCCGCCGGCTGGCGCTCAGCCGCTGGGACGAAGTGATCGACTTCGTGGACCCCCAAGTGGTGCCAGCGCGGGCGCCGGCGTTGGCCGCTCAGGCGTAGCGGGCGAGCATTCTCCTGGCGGCCTCGGCGCCGCAGCGGCGCAGCTCAGCCGGCTCGAGAACCTCGGAGCCCGGGCCGGCCCGCAGCAGCAGACGCGCCAGCCAGGCCTCACCTCCGACGGCCAGGCTCACCCGGAGCCGCCCGTCGGGCTCGTCGTCCACCGAGACGACCGGGTAGCTCTCGATCACCCACCGCGACGACTCGGGCAGCAGCAGGACGGCCACCGGCGTGTCGGGTCCGGGCTCGAAGACCTCTCCGGGCTCGACGTGCTCGGGCCGATCGAAACGGTGGCCGGTCGGGCGCGCCGCACCGATCCGGTCCACCCGGAAGTGGCGGACCCCCCCAGCGCGGTGGCAGAACCCGTCGAGGTACCACCACCCGCCGGTGGAGAACACGGCGTAGGGGTCGACCTGGCGGGTGGTCATCTCGTCGCGCGACGCCGAGTAGTAGTCGATCTCGAGGGTCTCACCCGCGTCGGCAGCCCTTCTCACCTCCCCGAGGAGTGGAGGCTCGTCGAGGTCGACCGACACCCGCTGGCGCTCGCCGAGAACCTCCTCCAGCTTGGCTAGGGCCCGGGCCAGCGCTCCCTCAGGGTCCGAGCCCGGCACGGCGAGGATGGCCCGGGCCGCGGTGGCCACGGTGAATCCCTCCGCCGCGCTGAAACGGACGGGGCGGGAGAACTCGGCTCCGAGGTTCGCCTCCACCCGGTCCTCACCCACCATGACCTCGATCAGCCGGTCGGGCGTGTAGGGCGGTAAGCCGCAGCACGCCGCCATCTCCAGCTCGGACACGACCTCGTCGGCGGACATGGAGAAGCGGTCGGCGATCTCGTCGACCTTGGCGTCGGGCCGGTGGCTCAGCCAGTTGAGCATGGCCAGCAGGCGGCGCAGGCGGGCGCCGGCCGGTAGGCGGACGTTCATCCGCCCGCCAGGGGGGTCAGCCAGTCGACGATCTCGCCTCGCAGCTCGTCCGGGGCGAGCACCACGGCGTGGTCGAGCAGCCCGAGGACCCACGAACGAAAGGCGTCGACGTTCACCACCGGGAGGGAGACGACCACCGAGCCGTCGTCACGTCGCTCGACGACCGCCCCCGATCCGACCTCGGCCTCCACCATGCGGGCGTGGCCGGCGTCGACGGCGACCGTCGCCGTCACCTCCTCCCCCCCACCGATCCGCCACGGATCCTCAGGGAGAGCGCGGCGGGGATCGAAGTCGGCGGGGGCCTCGAACGCGCCCGGATCGCCGATCTCCGGGCGGCCCTCGATGCGATCGACCCGGAACGAGCGTTGGGCCTCGCGGTCGAGATCGCGCCCCACGACATACCAGTTCCCCCGCCGGAACAGCAGCCCGTAGGGCTCGACCGACCGACTGACTCCCCGGTGGCGGAACCGCACGGTCGCCCTGGCCCGGATGGCCTCGTGCAGTACGGGCAGAGCGGGGAGATTCGGCAGGGCGGCGAGCGGAGCTCCTCCGCCGGCGCCCAGCCCGCCCAGCCGCCAGGCCGCTTCCTGGCCGGCGGCCCGGTCCATGCGCACCCCGGCCACGGCCAGGTTGAGGGCCTGCTGCTCCTCCTCGGTCAGGTCGAGCTCGGGAAGGTAGTAATCCTCGGGACGGATCCGGTAGCCGAACTGCTCGGGAGAGTCGAGCGGCTCGGTCACCACCGGTATGCCCTGCTCTCGCAACGTGCGCTTGTCGCGCTCGAAGGCCTGGCGGTAGGCGTCGTGACCCTCCGGATAGCCCTCGACGGTCGTCACGATCTCAGCCAGGGTGAGGGGGCGGCCGGCGTCGAGGAGCACCAGCACGAGGTTGGTCAGCCGCTCCAGCCGGTCCACCGCGGGCAGCGTAGCGAGCGGCGCGCCATGCTTAGGGCGTGGTCATCTCGGCGGCGTCGGGGTCCCCTTGGGGCTGGCACCTGCACCCGCTGGCCTGGGTGTTGGTACCGCTCCTGGGCGCGTCCCACGTCCTGGCCCGCCGCCGTTTGGCGCTCGACGCCTGGCCGCGCACTCCGACCGTCACCGGACCCCAGCAGGCGAGCTTCTTGGCCGCCCTCGTCCTGGCCTTTGTCAGCCTCGGCTGGCCCGTCGCCGACCTGGCCGACCGGTCGCTGCTCGCCTACATGGTCCAGCAGTGCCTGCTGCTCCTGGTGATCCCCCCACTGCTGCTGCTCGGCGTCCCCCGATGGTTGGTCGACCTGCTCACCCGACCACCGGGCGTCGACGCCGTGCTTCGTTTCCTGTTCCGTCCCATGGCCGCCACCGTCGCCTTCAACGGGATGGCAGTGGCCAGTTTCCTGCCGGTGGTGGTGAACGCCACCGCTCGGTCATGGCTGGTGGCCGCCGGGGTCCAGCTCGCCGTGCTGGCCGGCGGCATTCTCATGTGGGCACCCGCCCTGCGCATCCTCCCCGGCGTCGGCCAGCTCACCCGCACCGGGCGGGCCGGGTACCTGATCGTGCAGTCACTGATACCGAGCCTCGCCTCGCTGGCCTTCATCGTCGCCCGCCACCCGCTGTACACCGCGTTGTCGCCCCGGTCGCTGGGGCTCAGCCCGCTGGTCGACCAGCAGCTCGCCGGGGCGTTGGCCAAGGTCGCCGGGGTGGTGGCGCTGCTCGGCACCGCGGCGATGATGCTGCTGCGCTCGCACCAAGCGGAAGGGGCCGGACGCGATCCGGACCCGCTCCGGTGGGACGACGTCGAGCGCGAGCTGCGGAGGCTGGAGCGGCGCGAACGGCCCAAGGACTCCGCCAGTTAGCCACTCAGAGGTGGCGGAAGACGAGCGGCAGCCGGCGCAGCACCAGGGTGCCGAGGAGCCGCTTGCCGTCCTCGGTCACTGCGACGACGGCATAGGGACCGGTCGGTACCGACAACGGTGTCGCCAACGGATGGGCCACGGTGGAGCGGTCGAAGTCCCCGCGAAAGGCCACCAGGCAGATCTTGGTCCGGCCCAGCTGCTCGTGGCCGGGGAGGCGCCGCAGCGACCGCGACCCGGGTCGCTCGATCCTCACGCCGACCAGCTTGCCCCCGTCGTGTACGGCGTCGTAGGCGGCGGGCAGCGCCTTGAAGCACGGGCTCGAGGTTGTGCCGAGGTCCGCCCCCCGCACCCCGCAGGCGGTGACGGCCGTGGAGAGCAGGACGGCCACGGCGACGCGGAGGAGCCGGCTCACGAGGTCGTCCCCGCCTGATCGGGGCCGGTGCTGATGGCGGGCACGCCGACGGCCACCGGCTCGGCGACCGGAGGCCGGAGGGCCTCGTCGCGCCGGGCCGCCAGGGCGAGGCCGCCGGCCACCACCCAGCCCAATACCACGAGGCCCCAGAAGCTCACCAACCGGTATAGGAGCACGGCGGCGACGGTGGATGGCTCCGAGCCGCCGTAGGCGACCAGCCCGATGGTGAGGCTTCCCTCCACCACGCCGAGGCCGCCGGGGGTGATCGGCAGGTTGGCGGCCAGCTGGGCCGCGCCATAGGCGAGGAGCAGCCCCCGCCACGGCACCGGGGCGTCGACGGCGCCGAAGGCGGCGATGAGACAAGCCAGGTCGAGCAGCCAGTTGCCGGCCGCCCAGCCGAAGGCGATGGCGAGTCCGGGCCACCCGGGGCGGACGACGGCCAGGCGTCTCCGTATCCGCTCGGCCAACAGCGCCGGCTCCGCCGGGCGGCGCACGAGGGTCCGCCCGGCGCGGAACAGGCCCCGCAATCCCACCGCCAGCACGTCGGGCCGGCGCAGCAGGGCGATGGCCCCGGCCGCCGCGACCAGGGTGCCCATGGTCACCCCCACCAGGTCGAGGGCGGTGCCCTGCCCGATGGCCGCCGTCACCCCGACCGCCGCCAGGACGGCCAGCGCCGCGCTGGCCAGGACGTTCATCCCGATGAGCGACCAGGCGGCCACGACCTCCCCCACGCCGCGGTCGCGGAACTGGCGGTAGGCGTACAGGGCGCCGAAAGCCGGTCCCGCCGGGAGGGAGTTGGTGATGGCGTTACCCGCCAGGGCGATGCCGAACAGCGGGCGGAGACGGAGATGAGCGTGGCCTTCGCGAAGGATGCGCCTCTCGGCCAGGGCGAAGCACACCATGGACAGGATCTCGGCCCCGGCGGCGGCCAGCATCCAGACGAGATCGGCCCGCCCGAGGTAAGCGCCGGCGCCGGAGAGCTCACCGCTGCGACCGAACACGACGTCGCCGGCGACCGCCAACACGGCGACCAGGAGGAACGGCCGAACGACTCGCCAGACCCGCCGGCCCGAGGGGCCCCGCCAGCTGGCAGTCACGTGTTCTGGGCGGTCATGCCCCCGTCCACCACCAGCACGGCGCCGTTCACGTAGGAGGCGGCCGGCAGGACAAGAGACAGGACGGCGTGGGCCACCTCCTCCGGGTCGCCGTAGCGCCGCAACGGCACCCGCCGGCGGGCGAACTTGGTCTTGGCCTCCTCAGGTATCCCTGCCGTCATGCCCGTGCGGATCGGCCCCGGACACACGCAGTTGACGGTGACACCCCGGGGCCCGAGTTCGACGGCGAGAGCTCGGGTTAATCCGATGACGCCGTGTTTTGACGTCGTGTATGGCGAGATGTAGGCGGTGGCGCCCAAGCCCTCGGTGCTGGCGATGTTGACCACTCGCCCAGCACCGTCACGCACCAGGTCGGCCAGGCACAGCCGGACGAGACGGGCCTGGGCCGTCAGGTTCACCGCCATCGTGGTCTCCCACGCCTTCTCATAGCCGGCCCCGTCGATGGGGGCCGGCAGGCTGACGCCGGCGTTGTTGACCAGGACGGCCACCGGTCCGAGCGACGCCGATACCTGGCCCACCACGGAGGCGGCCCCGTCGGCGTCGGTCACGTCGAGGTCCCATGACGACGCACGACCGCCGGCGTCGGAGATCTCAGCGGCCACCGCCTGGGCCCCGGCCCCGTCGCGGTCCACGGCGGCGACGAGTGCGCCCTCGTCGGCCAGCAGGTGACACGTGGCCCGGCCCATGCCGCTGGCGGCCCCCGTCACCAAGGCCACCTTGCCGGCGACCGACCGGCTGAGGGTCGAGAGCCTCCGCACAGCGAGAGACGCTACGGGATGGGAATCGCCCGTCGGTGGCGGACCGCCGTCACCGCCACCGACGGATCTCCGCTACCTACCCCCCGGCGACGCTGCCAAACGCCCCGGCGACCTGGTCGATACGGGTCAGCACCCAGTCGTAGTCACCGCTCATGACCGGCGCCCGGCAGTACTGGCACACCCCGGCGAGGTCCGCCTCGAGCGGCGCCCCGCAGTTGGGGCAGTGGCGCTGCAGGGTCCCACCGTCGCGCTTGGTAGTCGCGCTCGACGAGCGTTGGAAAACCCAGTCCTCCACCCACTGGCGCACCTTCCGATCGCCGCGGACGATCTTGCCGCTCTTGTCGTCGACGTCGTAGTCAGCGCAAGCGGCGAGGAACCGCACGGTGATGGTGTCGTAGGACTGGTCGCTGGTGGCCGAGACGATCGTCGCCGATCCGACCGACAAGTCGTCGAGCACGTTGCGTTTTCCGTCGTTGATGTAGCCCTCGATCTGGGACTTGTGTTGGGCCCAGATGCCGTCGGCCATCACTTGACGGCTCAACTCCGGCTTGCGTTCGCTCCACGCCTGCTGGATGAGGAAGAAACCCCGCTCGACCCCGGACAGGAAGGCGGACTGATCGAAGTCGGGATCGTGCTGGCGGATGGTCTCGAGCCCCTGAGGGACCGAATCCTGGGCCGGGTGGGCGTCCGGCGGCGTCCACGCCGGCATCCCGCTCAGCCCTTCGTCGGGCAGCGGCGGCTCGAGGGGCTGCTGGCGGCGCCGGGCCGCGGAGATCCCGACCGCCAACACCACAAGGACGATGATGACCAGCAGGGTGACGCCGCCGGCACCGAACCCCCCGCCAAAGAAGATCGGGAAGAACCCGCCGTGCCCCCCGCTGAACCCGCCACCACCGAAGCCGCCGCCACCGCCACCGGAGAAGCCGCCGAAGCTGTGCCCTCCTCCGGCTCGGGCGAGGATGAACCCGCTCATCTAGGCCTGGCCGTCCATGCGGGCGCCACAGGCGGGGCAGAAGTGGGCGCTGGCCGGGGCGGTGGCCCCGCATGACGGACAGCTGGGTGGGGCCAGGGTGGCTCCGCAACCCGGGCAGAAGTGGGCGCCAGCGGGCACATCCGCCTGGCATTTCGGGCAGGTGGTGGCGGGCGGCGCCGGCGCGGTGGCGGCCGGGACTGGGGGGGCGGCCGGTGGCGGGGCTGGCTGGGCCGGCGGCGGAGCGCCGGCGCCGCCGGTCTGGGCCATGGCCTGCTGGCCGACGCCGATGCCCGTGGCGAGGAAGGCCCCGCCCGTGGCGGCGCCGCCCTTGGCCATCCCCTCACCGGCGCCGAGCATCGCCTCGCCGGCCGCGTACTGCTGGAAGCCTCCGGCCATCTGCGAGTAGGCGACGTCCTTCGACAGCCGCTTCAGGATGGCCTCATCCTCCTCCGCGAGATTTATGTCGAAGTTGCCCATGCGGACGATGGTGAGCCCGTAGTCGGCGAGCACGCCGTTGGTGGCGGCCACGACCGACTGCTCGACCTCGGGCGTGTAGGCCGAGAGCCCGAGCACGGGCCACCCGTTGGTGACGATCTGCTTGGTCACGTCCGTGCGCATGACCTTGAGCAGCTGGTCGGAGAGCCACTGGGTCACCCGGTCGTTGTCGGTCACGTCGACCGTGCCGGTCAGAACCGTCACCAGCTTCACCGGGTCGGTGACCTTCAACGAGTAGTCCCCGAACACCCGCAGGGTGACGATGGTGCCGGTCTGCGGATCGCGCACGTCGTCGATCCGACCTCCGAATCGGGTTCCGGTGTACTCGCGGGTGCCGACGAAGAAGAGCTCGGCCCGGTAGGCGTTGCCCCCGCTCAGCCGGTCGATGAACGCCCCGAGGAAGGGCAGCTCGTCGGCGTCCACGGCGTGCTGGCCCGGCTCGAGCGTGCCGATCACCTGGCCCTTGCTGAGGAACAGGGCCAGCTCGTCGGCGTCCACGATGGCCCGGCTGAAGCGGCGCAGGTTGTCGTCCGGCCACTTGAAGACGATCTGATCCTTGCGATCGTCGGGAACTGCGATGAACTCACGCCCGAAAAGCGGCATCTGACCTCCGGCGGCGACGGGGCGGCGGCGTCGGTTGCGGCGCCGCGTGCCCAGGGTACCGCCGCTTCAGCTCCCGCCGGTCCCGGGGCGTGGGCCAGGATGTGGGGCCGATGCCGACCGCTCCTGCCGCCCCGACCGGACGCTTGGGACCTGACGCGGTGGCGGCCATTGCCGAGCTGTGCCGCCGGTCCCTGCCCGAGGACCCCCCGTCGACCGCCGAGCTGGCCCTTTCGCTGTTCGGGGGGCCTACCCCCGCCTCGGTGAGGGGCGACCCACAGGTCGGAGTCGTAGCCACGGTGGTCCGGCGCGACGCGGCCTTTGTCCGGCTTCTCGCCGTCGACCCGGCCCACCGACGCAGAGGCGTCGGCCACGCCCTCATGGAGGCGGCCGAAGCGGACCTGTCCGGATCGGGCCCCATCACGGTTGGCGCCGATGCCCCTGACTACCTCTTTCCGGGGGTTGACACGAGATGGACTCCGATGTTCTGCCTCATGGAGGCCCGGGGCTACCGGCGGGTGGAGACTCACCTCAACATGGATGTCGACCTGGCCACCCTGCCGCCCCGACCGGACGGGGTGCACGTGGCCGACGCCGACGACCGGCAGGAGGTGGCGGGGTGGATGGCGGCGGCGTGGCCCGACTGGGCCGACGAGGTTCTGCGCGCCCTCGACGACGGGCATCTGGCCCTGTCGCGCGACAGCGAGGGGATCAGCGCCTTCTGCGCCTGGGACGTGAACCGGGGGGGGTGGCTGGGGCCGATCGCCGTGCGCCCCGGTGAGTACGGCAAACGCCTCGGCGTGCCCCTTCTCCTCGAGGCCCTGCACCGGATGCGCGACGACGGCCGCCAGCGAGCGGAGATCGCGTGGGTCAGTCCCATCCGCTTCTACGCCCGCAACGTCGGCGCCACAGTCGGGCGGGCCTTCGTGGTCCACCGCAAGCAGATGAGGGCGAAGGCATGACCGACCGACCGGTGCTGCTTCCGATGCCCCGCTCGGTTGACCTGGGCCGGGCCCGGGTGCCCGTCAGTGAGCCGGTGGTCTCCTGGGCGCCGGCCCTTCCGCCCCAGGGCTACCGCCTCCGGGTCTCATCCGAGGGGATCCGGTTGGCGGCGGCGGACCCGGCCGGCGTCTCCCACGGTCGGGCGACGCTCGCCCAGCTGACCGATGACGGCACCGTGCCCGAGGCTGACATCGAGGACTGGCCCGACCTGCCCGTACGGGGCTTCATGCTCGACGTCTCCCGCGACAAGGTGCCGACCGTGGCCCAGCTGGAGTCGATCGTCGACCTGCTGGCGGCGTGGAAGATGAACCACTTCGAGCTCTACACCGAGCACACCTTCGCCTACGCCGGCCACGAAGAGGTGTGGCGGGACGCCAGCCCGCTCACACCCGAGGAGGTCGACCACCTCGACGCCTACTGCGCCGAGCGCCAGGTCGAGCTGACCGCCAACCAGAACTGCCTGGGCCACATGGAGCGGTGGCTCTCACACGCCCGCTACAAGAGCCTGGCTATCCACCCTGACTGCTGGCAGGACCCGCGGGGCCGCTGGCGGCCGGCCACCACCATGGAGCCGGAGAACCCGGCGGCGCTCGCCCTCGCCCGCGACCTGCTGGGACAGCTGCTTCCACACTTCCGGTCGCGCCGCGCTCACGTCGGACTCGACGAGCCGTGGGAGCTGCCGCCCGAGCGCAGCCCGGCCTACCTCGACTACCTCCGCCGGCTGCGGGACGTGCCGGAGCTCGATGGCCGCCAGGCGCTGGTGTGGGGTGACATCCTCGCCGTGCATCCGGAGCTGATCCCCCAACTGCCGGAGGGGGTGACGGTGTGTGAGTGGGGATACGAGGCGGACCACCCCTTCGCCGCCCGGGCCGAGGAGCTGGCCGGCGCCGGCGTCCCATTCTGGCTGTGCCCGGGCACCTCTTCATGGAACAGCGTCGTGGGCCGATTCAGCAACGCTCGGGCCAATTGCCAGTCGGCGGCCGAGGTGGCCCGGGCCGCGGGAGCGTCCGGTTACCTGGTCACCGACTGGGGCGACTACGGCCACCTGCAGCCCTGGCCCGTCAGCCTGCCCGGTCTGGCCGTCGCCGCTTCCGTCTCCTGGTGCGCCGCGGCGTCGCCGGGAGTGGACATCGCCTCAGCGCTGGACCGCTTTTGCTTCGGCGCCGAAGGGATGGGTCGCGCCGCCCTCGAGCTGGGCGACGCCCACCTCGCCGTCGAACCGCAAGTGGCCAACATGGCCTCTCTGATGCTGCACGTGTACCACCCCCAGGCCCGGGTGGGCAGCGGCTACACGGAAGGGCTCACCTCCGACCAGCTCGACCGGGCCGTCGGGATCGTCGACGACGCCGTGGCCCGCCTGGCGGCGGCCCGCCCGGCGGGCGCCGGTGGCGTGCTGATGGTCGACGAGCTCAGCCAGGCGGCGGCGTTGTTCCGCCACGCCTGCGAGGACGCCCGCGCCCGCCTCGAGTGGGGCGGGTCGATCGCCGGCATTCCCGAAGGACGGAGGCGGGGCCTGGCTGGACAGCTGGAGGAGCTGGCCGACCGCCACCGGCAGCTCTGGCTCGCCCGCAACCGGCCGGGCGGCATGGAGGACAGCGCGGCCCGGCTCCATCACCTGGCCGACTGTTACCGCAAGGGCGAGGGCACCCGCTTCCAGCGGCGGTGGCTGCCCGGTCCGGGGTTCTAGCCTCGTCGCGCCGACACGACTGCGGGAGGCAGCCCATGACCGACGCCTACGAACCCCGTCCCGAGCACCGGTTCACGTTCGGGCTGTGGACCGTCGGCAACCGGGGCCGCGACTCGTTCGGCCACGAGGTCCGCCCGCCGCTGGACCCGGTCGAGGCCGTCCATCGGCTGGCGGACCTGGGTGCCTACGGCGTCAACTTCCACGACGACGATCTGGTGCCGCCCGGCTCGTCACCCCAGGAGCGCGAGGCCATCCTCAAGCGCTTCCGCCGAGCCCTGGACGACACCGGCCTCAGGGTGCCGATGGCCACCACCAATCTGTTCAGCCAGCCGGTGTTCAAGGAAGGCGCCTTCACCGCCAACGACCCGGAGGTCCGCCGCTACGCGGTGGCCAAGACCCTCGACGCCATCGACCTCGGCGCCGAGCTCGGAGCGACCGTGTATGTGATGTGGGGAGGCCGCGAGGGGGTCGAGTGCGATGCGGCCAAGGACGTGCGCACCGCCCTCGACCGTTACGCAGAGGCGATCGATATCTGCTGCGCCTACGTGCGCGACCGCCATTACGACCTGCGCTTCGCCCTCGAGCCGAAGCCCAACGAGCCGAGAGGCGACATGTTCTTGCCGACGGTGGGTCACGCCCTGGCGTTCATCGGCAAGCTGCAGTGGCCCGACATGGTCGGCGTCAATCCCGAGTTCGCCCACGAGACGATGTCGGGACTGTCCTTCCACCACGCCGTCGCCCAGGCCCTGTGGGCCGGCAAGCTCTTTCATATCGACCTGAACGGCCAGCGACCCGGCAAGTTCGACCAGGACTTTCGCTTCGGGTCCGAAGGCGTTCGCGACGCCTTCTACCTGGTGAAGCTGCTGGAGGACTCCGGATGGGAGGGCATGCGTCACTTCGATGCCCACGCCTACCGGACCGAGAGCGCCGAGGGCGTGTGGCAGTTCGCCCGCGGGTGCATGCGCACCTACCTGATCCTGGCCGACAAGGCCCGCCGCTTCGCCGAGGACCCCGACATCGCCGAGGCGTTGGCCGAGGCCAAGGCGGCGGAGCTGGCCGTGCCCACCCTGCCCGCTGCCATCTCCTCGGGCGCGCTGGGCGAGCTGCGCGCCCACCGGTTCGACCTCGAAGCCCTCTCCACCCGCGGCTACGGCCACGAGCGCCTCGACCAGCTGGTCAACGAGCTGCTGCTCGGCGTCCGCTAGGAGCCCCCTTGCCGCTGGTCATGGGGGTCGACTCCTCGACCCAGGCCACCAAGGTCGAGGTGCGCGAGGCCGACAGTGGTGAGCTGCTCGCCAGCGGCGCCGCCTCCCATCCACCGACGACGCCGCCCCGCTCCGAGCAGCACCCGGAGCAGTGGTGGACGGCGCTGGTCGACGCGATCGGCATGGCTCGGAACCGCCTGTCGGCCGGTGACAGGGCCGGGATCGCGGCGATCGCCGTGGCCGCCCAGCAGCACGGCATGGTCGCCCTCGACCGCCATCTCGGGGTGATCCGGCCGGCCAAGCTCTGGAACGACACCGAATCGGCCCCCGACGCCGCCCGCCTGGTGGAAGACCTCGGCGGTGGTGGGCGGGGAAGGCGGGCGTGGGCCGAGGCGTGCGGCAGTGTGCCCACCGCGGCGTTCACCGTGACCAAGCTCGCGTGGCTGCGACGGTCCGAGCCCGACGCCTTCGGGGCCTTGGCCCACGTGCTCCTGCCCCACGACTGGCTGACCGCCCGACTCGCCGGCGAGCTGGTCACCGACCGGGGGGACGCGTCGGGCACCGGGTACTGGTCGCCGGCGACGGGCCGCTGGCGGACGGATCTGCTCGCCCGGGTCGACCGGAACAGACCGTGGGACGAGATGCTGCCCCGGGTGCTCGGCCCGTCCGACCCCGCTGGCCACCTGGTGCCGGCCTCGGCCAGTGAGCTCGGACTGGACGACCGGGTGGTGGTCGCCGCCGGCACCGGAGACAACATGGCCGCCGCCCTGGGGCTGGGCTCACCCCCGGCCGTGGTGTTCTCGATCGGCACATCCGGAACGGTGTACACGGTGTCGGACCGACCCGCCGCCGATCCGTCCGGCGCGGTGGCGGGGTTCGCCGACGCCACCGGTCGCTTCCTGCCGCTGGTCTGCACGCTCAACGCCACCAAGGTGACCGACGCCTTCGCCCGGCTCCTCGGCGTCGATCACCCGACCCTGTCGGAGTTGGCGCTGACCGCTCCGGCGGGCGCGGGCGGGGTCGTGCTCGTCCCGTACCTCGACGGGGAGAGAACGCCCAACCGCCCGGAGGCGACCGGCAGCCTGGTCGGCCTGCGTTCGCATGTGTCGCCCGCCCAGGTCGCCCGGGCCGCCTTCGAAGGGGTGGTCTGCGGGTTGCTCGACGGCCTCGACGCTCTCAGCGCCGCCGGGGTCCCGACATCACCGCAGCGGGCCATCCTGGTGGGCGGTGGGGCCCGGTCCCCGGCGTACCGGCGGGTGCTCGCCGACCTGTCGCAACGGACCGTCGAGGTCCCTGCCGATGACGAGCAGGTGGCCATGGGCGCCTGCGTGCAGGCGGCCGCGGCGCTGGCCGGCCGCTCACCCGCCGAGGTCGCCTCCCAGTGGGCCAGACCGCCCGCCGCCGTGGTGGATCCGGGCCCGGCGGTGGACGCCGCCGCCGTGCGCGGGGCCTACGCGGCCGCTTCGGGCGGGCAGAGCCGGTAGCCGCGGCCCCGGATGTTCTCGATGACCTCGTCGCCCAGCTTGCGGCGCAGGTAGAGGATGTACACCTCGAGCTTCTTGGAGCTGGGATCGGCGTCCTCGCCCCAGACCGACTCGAGCAGTGTCTGGCGGCTGATGATCTCACCCGGGTTGCGGAAGAAGACCTCGGCCAAGGCGAACTCGCGGCCGGGCAGGTCGATGATGCGGTCGCCGAGGCTGACGCAGTGGCGGTGCAGGTCGAGGGTCATGGCGCCGGCGTGCAGGACGCCGACCTCGCTGTCGTCGGCCTGCTTGAGCCGCAGCCGGGCCCGGGCCAGCAGCTCCTCGAAGCTGAACGGCTTGGTCATGTAGTCGTCGGCGCCTCCCTCGAGGCCGGCGACGGTCGTGTCGATCTCGTCGTTGGCGGTGAGGATGATCACCGGCAACCGCTCACCTCTGGCCCGGATGTCGGCGAGCACCTCCAGCCCGTCCTTCTCGGGCAGGCCGAGGTCGAGCACGACGAGGTCGAACTCGCCGTCGCGGGCCCGGGCCGCGGCCTGGGTCCCGTCGTCGACGATCTCGGTGGCGAAGCCGTTGGACTCGAAGCCCTTCTTGAGGAAGGAGGCGATCCTTCCCTCGTCCTCGGCGATCAGTACCTTGGTCACAGGCCCTCTCCGATGGTCGGCTGCAACGGCAGTGCAAGGGTGAACGTAGCTCCGTCACCGGGTGAACTGGCCAATTCGACCCGGCCCCGGTGAGCCTCGGCGATCGCTTTCACGATGGCGAGCCCGAGGCCGGCGCCCTGCGAGCGCCGGCGCTCGTGGCGGCCCCGGGCGAAGCGGTCGAAGATGCGGGCCTGGTCCTCGAAGGGGATGCCCGAGCCGGTGTCCGACACCCAGATGCGGTACTCCCCCCGGCCGACGTCGAGGCCCAGGGTGATGGCATCGGACTCGGTGGTGTGGGCCACGGCGTTGGCGACCAGGTTCATCATCGCCTGGGTGAGCCGCTGACGGTCCGCCATGGTGACGGCTGACCCCTGGATCCGCGTTGACCAACGGCGTGGGGCGAGCGGAACCACCTTGGCCAGGAGCTCCTGGACGAGGTCGTCTACCGCCACCGGCTCGAGACGCAGGAAGCCTGGGCGCTCCGCCTTGGCCAGCAGCAGCAGGTCGTCGACCATACGGCTCATTCGGTCGAGTTCGTCGCGGACCAGGGCCATGGTCTCGGCCCGCTCCGTTGGATCGTCGCCGAGCAGCTCGAGATGCCCCTGGATGACGGTGATCGGCGTACGCAGCTCGTGGCCGGCGTCGCTGACGAACTCACGTTGGCTCAGGAATGCGGCCTGGAGCCGGTCGAGCATCGAATTGAAGGTGGTGGCCAACCGTCCGATCTCGTCGTCGGTCGTGCGGGGGATGCGCCGGCTGAGGTCCGATTCACCGATCGAGCGAGCGGTCTCAGTCATTAACCGCACCGGAGCGAGCACCCGCCCGGCCACCAACCAGGCGATGATCGACATCAGAAGCAGCATCGTCAAGGACACGGCGGCGGCGACGCTCACCTCGCTGTTGACCTCGGAGTGGACCGCGTCGGTGAAATAGGCGGCGACGAACGTCCCCGGCGGCGAACCGGGCTGAACGACCGGTACGGCCAGGTAACGCACCGGTCCCGCGGGGGTGTCCAGATCGCCGCGCACCGGGTCGGCGACCCCCGCCACTCGGGACACGAACCCTCCGAGCTGCTCGAGGCGGTAGCGACCGCCGAAGCTCGCCTCGTAGGGCCGGGCGCCCACGATCGTGAGGAACTCCTCGTCCGGCGCGGCCACGTGGGTGCGCAGGTAGTTGTCGAACAGCGCGGTCACCGACGACCGCGATCCGGCCGCCTGATGCGAAAGGGCGTCGGCGTCGACGGTCAGCTGGGTGTCCACCCGGTTGGACAGCCGGTGCAGGAGGACCTGGCGCTCCGCCACCAGCGAGAGCCCGATGGCGACGGCAAGGAGTATCACGTACCAGCCGAGGATGCGGGTCCGCGCCCCCGTCAGTGCCGAGCGCAGCCGATCCAGCTGCAGGCGGGCCCGGGTGGGGAGGGCTGCGCCGCGCAGCTCAGCCGTGATCGACGTCGCCACCGTGGCCACCCCGATGTCCACCCGGTCCCGGTCCGTTGGCGGTGGGCCGGTCGTGGGCCGGAGCCTTCCGGGCCGGCGCGCCGTAGGCGCCAGGGTCGCGGGGCTCCCGATCACAAGGGACGATCGCCGACGACCCCGGGCCCACGTCCGACAATGTCCGCGCCGGAGCCGCCTCCCCGTTGGCCGGACCGGCCAGCGCCAGGTGGGACTGGGCGGCAACGCCGGCGGCCGCTGCTGTCCCCTCGGGGCTGCTGGGATGCTCGACCGCCAAGCGGGCGCTGCGCACCGGCACCGGCACCTCGATCGACAGGGCCGAAAGCCCCCCCGGACCAGGCCCGGCGCTGGTCTGACGGGCGACGGCGGTCGGGTGGGCGGCGACGACCGCCGAGCGGGAGGAGGCGACGGCGGCGCCGGCGCCGAGGGCTGGGGCGGCGACCGGAGTCGGTGTGGCCACCGGCGGCCCCACCGGCGCCAGCACGATGGCGGGCGCGGCGGGGGCGGCCGGCTCGGGGCCGAGGGAACGGCTCACGTAGGCACCGCACCAGCCCACCAGGGCCAGGGCGGCAGAACCGCCGGCCAGGGTGGCCATCCGGACCCTGCCCAGGTCAGCGAGGCCGCCGCGGGGTCCGCGGCGCGGGGGCGAACTGATGGTTTCGTCCATCTAACCCCCATTTTTCCCCATCGACGGGTCGGTTCCCTGCCTGCCGGCCGTACATCCCGCCCGGGTGGACAGCGCCCCGGCAGTGGCGCCCAAGAACCGTCAGCTCATCGGAAGGGATGTCCCCGACCTATCGGAATTATCTTGTCCTCATTTGTGGACAAACGACCTGAATTCGCCGCCCGTTTGGCAACAGATGTTGGCAGCAATTTTTCTCGATAGGGCCCCAGGCGGGTAGGCGGCGAGCCGATGACCGACGAATGGGCCGGGGTCAACTGGGGATGACAGTGAGGCCCCCGCCCTCCACCACCTGGCCGATGACGGCGGCCGCGTGCCCGGTGGCGGCCAGGCGGGAGGCCGCCTCCGGGGCGGTGGCTGGGTCCATCCCGAACAGAAGGCCACCTGAGGTCTGGGCGTCGGCCAAGAGGTTGAGGGTCAGCTCGTCGACGCCGTCGGAGGTGAGCACCTCGGTGACCCAGGCCAGGTTGCGACGGGTCCCCCCCGGAACCAGACCGGCTTCGGCCAGGTCCCGCGCCCCGGACAGGACGGGGACGGCGTCGGCGACGACCACGGCGCCCACGCCGGACGCCTCGGCCATCCGGCGCAGGTGGCCGAGCAGCCCGAAGCCGGTGACGTCCGTGGCGGCGGAGGCTCCGAGCTCGAGGGCCACCACCGAGGCCTGGTCGTTCAGACGGGCCATCGATGCGGCGGCGGCGGCGGCGACGCCGTCGGGCGCCGCGCCGGCCTTGACAGCCGTCGACACGACGCCAGTGCCGATGGCCTTGGTCAGGACCAGGGAGTCGCCAGGCCGCAGTCCGGTGTTGGCGAGGATCCGGTCGGGGTGGACCTCGCCCAGCATGGCCAGCCCGAAGGTCGGATGAGGATCCTCGACCGTGTGACCACCGCCGACCACCCAGCCCCCCTCGGCGGCGGCCGCCGCTGCCCCCTGCAGAACTTCGACCAGCACGCCGGTGCCGAGTTCGTCGGTGTTCCAGGAGACGAGGTTGAGCCCCAGCAGGGGTCGGCCCCCCATGGCGTAGATGTCACTGGCCGAGTTGGCCGCGGCAATGCGGCCCCACAGTTGGGCGTCGTCCACGACAGGCGTGATGAAGTCGGCGGTGAACACCAGGGCGCGATCCACCGACAGGCGCCACACGGCGGCGTCGTCGCCGGTCGAGGCGCCCACGATCAGGTCGGGATGGGTCTGAGGTGCCAGGAGGCGCATGACCTGCGCCAGCTCGCCAGGGGCGAGCTTGCAGGCTCAGCCGGCCCCGGCGCTGAACTCGGTCAGGCGGCGCGGTTCGCTCACGTCACAGGACTCTAAG
>JAJPHE010000030.1 GCA_021325435.1 Actinomycetota bacterium
GACTCGAACAGGTCGGCGGCCATGCCGGCGCAGTCGCCCACGTTGTCGCCCACGTTGTCGGCGATGGTGGCGGCGTTGCGGGGGTCGTCCTCGGGGATGCCGACCTCCACCTTGCCGACGAGGTCGGCGCCGACGTCGGCCGCCTTGGTGAAGATGCCGCCGCCGACTCGCATGAACAGGGCGAGCAGCGAGCCGCCGAACCCGAAGCCCTCGAGCACGGCGGTCACCGAGTTCTGGAAGATGAGGGTGATCGCCGAGGCGCCGATGAGCCCGAAGCCGACGCAGAACAGGCCGGTGACCCCGCCGGTGCGGAAGGCCACCTTGAGGGCGGGCGGCAGCGAGCCGGCCCGGGCCGCCGCCGCCGTGCGCACGTTGCCCCGCACGGCGATGCTCATTCCGATGGTGCCGGTGAGCCCGGAGAACAGGGCGCCGATGAGGAAGGCCACGGCCCGGCTGAGGCCGGAGCCGACGAAGGACAGCTGGTGGGGGTGGCCGGCCGGGCCGGTCACCTTGGTCGCCGTCAGGAAGACGAGCACGGCGAGGGGGAGCACCACGATGCCGATGGTGCGGAACTGCCGCTTGAGGAACGCCTCGGCGCCCTCTTGGATGGCGGCGGCGATCTCGCGCATCAGGTCGGTGCCGGTGTCGGCGGCCAGGACGCCTCGCATCAGCACGAAGGCGGTGCCCAACGCCACCACCCCGGTGAGGAGGGCGAACAGCAGCCACTCCTTGCCCGACGAGTGGAGGACGAAGTCCTGGTATCCACCCGAGGTGGCCAGAACGTTGGTCATGCCGGCTGCTCCCTTCTGCTGTGCGCTTGTCTGGGGCGCGGGGTTTGCCTGCCCGACGGCAGGTCACGACTGACGAAAAGTTGGCGGGCGAGCTTCTCGCCCACGGTGCGGTCCTCGCCCTCGACCCGCAGGACCAGGGGCCCGTCGAAGGGGTGCTTCTCGCGCACCTCGACCTGCACCCCGGGACGCAGCCCGAGGCTCTCGAGGAAGGCGACCACCTCGGGGTCGGTCGAACCGGGCACGGCCACCTGGGCGGTGTCGCCCGGCTCCAGCTCGTACAGGGTGGGGAGGGCCTCGATGTCGCCCTCGGTCGGACGGGGGATCGGGAAGCCGTGGGGGCAGGTCTCCGGCCGGTCGAGGGCCACGTAGAGGCGGTCCTCCACCTCCTGGGGCAGGTCGTGCTCGAACGAGCCGGCGAGGCGGTCGGCCTCGTTCCAGGCGTAGCCCAGCATGTCCGACAGGAACCGCTCCACGATGCGGTGGCGGCGGATGGCCGAAACCGCCGCCCGCCGGCCGGCGGGGGTCAGCTCCACCCCCCGGTAGGGGCGGTGCAGGACCAGGCCCCGGTCGGCCAGCCGCTTGACGGTGGTGGTGGCGGTGCCGGGGCTGACGCCGAGCGAGTCGGCCACCGCGCCGGTGTGGGCGTCGGATTCCGCCGTGGTGAGTCGGTAGATGGCCTTGAGGGCCTCCCGCTCGGACTTTGTGAGGACGAGTTCCATGGCTTTGGCGGGCCGGGAACGTAGTTTCGGCTCTCCGAAATCGTCAAGCCTCAGGCCAACCCGGGGCAGACTTGGCCCGTGCTGGCCGCCGACGAGCCCCCGAAGAGTCCCATCCCCTCCCCCGCCGGCCACGTCTCGCTGCCCGAGACCTTCGGTTACCGGCTGAAGCGGCGCCTCCTCGGCCCCCCGCTGGTCCGTGAGCAGCTGATCGACGAGCGGCTGTCCAACCCGGTGGCCCTGGCCATCCTGTCCTCGGACGTGATGTCCTCCTCGGCCTACGCCACCGAGCAGATCCTCACCATCCTGGTGCCGGCGGTGGGGTTGGCCGCCTTCTCGATGGTCGTGCCCGTCACCTTCGCCATCCTCGCCGTGCTGGCTGTGGTGACCATGTGCTACCGGGAGGTCGTCCAGGCCTACCCGAAGGCCGGCGGCGCCTACGTGGTCAGCCGGGAGAACTTCGGGCTCACCGTGGCCCAGATCGCCAGTGCCGCCCTCCTCGTCGACTACACCCTGACGGTGGCGGTGTCGGTCGCCGCCGGCGTCGACGCCCTGGCGTCAGCCGCCCCGTCGCTGACGCCCTACATCACCCCCATCTGCATCGCCTTCGTGCTGATGCTCGCCTACGGCAACCTGCGCGGCATCCGCGAGGCGGGGCGGTCCTTCGCCGTTCCCACCTTCTTCTTCATCGCCAACATGGCGCTGATGATCGGCATCGGCGTGGTCCGCTGGGCCACTGGCAGCCTCCACGCCCACCCCCTCGGCGGGTCGGGGGCGGTGGCGATCGGCCATTCAAGCGGGGGCCTGCTGGCCGGGGCGTCGCTGTTCATCGTCATGAAGGCCTTCGCCAGCGGCGGGTCGGCCCTGACCGGCACCGAAGCCATCTCCAACGGGGTGAGCGTGTTCCGCGATCCCCAGTCGGACAACGCCCGCAAGACCCTGGTCGCCATGGCCACCATCCTCGGCTCGATGTTCCTCGGCCTGTCGCTGCTGTCAGCCGTCACCCACCCGATACCGTTCGTGTCGGGCACGCCGACGGTCATCTCCCAGGTCGGCCGGTTCGTCTACGGGTCCTCGCCGGCCGGCCACCTCGGCTACTACGCCCTGCAGGGCGGCACCATGGCCATCCTCATCCTGGCCGCCAACACCAGCTTCACCGGCTTCCCCTTCCTGGCCAACTTCGCCGCCCAGGACTCGTTCCTCCCCCGCCAGCTCACCCGCCGCGGCCACCGGCTGGTGTTCTCCAACGGGATCGTGGTGCTCACCATCGCCTCGGTGGCGCTGCTCATCGCCACCCAGGCCAAGGTGTCGTCGCTGATCGCCCTCTACGCCATCGGCGTGTTTACCAGCTTCACCATGTCCGGGCTGGGCATGGCCAAGCACCAGCTCCACCACAAAGACGAGGCCGGCTGGCGGCGCCGGCTGGTGATCACGGGGTCGGCCGGCGTCCTGTCGCTGATCGTGGACCTGATCTTCATCATCACCAAGTTCACCGAAGGGGCCTGGGTGGTGGTGGTGCTGGTGCCGGTGATGGTGTTCGCCTTCGTCCGGCTCAACCGCCAGTACGAGGAGGAGCAGGAGAAGCTGACCACCGGCGCCGCCCGGGCGGCCGAGGCGCCGGTGCTGCGCCGGCACGTGGTGTTCGTGTTCGTCGACGAGCTCGACATGGCTGCGGCCCGGGCCATCCAGTACGCCCGCGCCCTCAACCCCGACGAGCTGCGGGCCGTGCACTTCATGGTCGACGCCCGCCACGCCGGCCGCCTGCAACGCGACTGGTCCCAGCTCGGACTGTCTCGCCTCGCCCTCGAGGTGATCGACTGCCCGGACCGCCGGCTCACCCGGGCCGCCCTCGAGCTGGCGGCTGAGGCCACCGCCGACGGGGACACCGAGGTGACGATCCTGCTCCCCCGGCGGGCCTACCAGCGGATCTGGAGCCGGGTCCTGCACGACCAGACCGCCGACCGCATCGTCGAAGCGGTGGCCCAGCTGCCGCACGTGAACGCCACCATCGTCCCGTTCCACGTGCAGGGGCCGGTCACCGAACGCCCGGTGGACCGCCCCGGACGGGGCAGGCCGGAGGAGACGCGGGGCCGGGCCGACACCGCGCCCGCTCCTCCGGACACCATTCCGATCGGCCAGTGCGGCTTCCGCCAGAACGTGAGGATCGCCGGCCGGGTCCGCGCCGTGCGCGTCCAGCCCTGGTCGGGCGTGCCCAGCCTCGAGGCCACGATCGTCGACAGCTCGGGGGACACCATCGCCGTCGTCTTCCTCGGCCGCCGGCGGGTGCCCGGCATCGAGCCGGGGGCCCGCCTCCTCGTCACCGGGCGGGTCGGCAGTCACGGCGGCCGGGCCGCCATCCTCAACCCGCTCTACGAGATCCTGGCCCCGGCCCCGGCGGAGGAATAGGGCCCAGCCCGGCCGGGCGCCCCCGGCGCTGTGTTAGCAATGGCGGCCGTGCACGTGGTGGTGGTCGGCTGCGGCCGGGTCGGCTCGGGGCTCGCCGTGTCCCTGACGAGGGACGGTCACACCGTGTCGGTGATCGACAAGCGCCCGGCCGCCTTTCGTCGCCTGCCCGAGGGCTGGGGGGGCGAGACCGTCACCGGCTTCGGTTTCGACCGCGACCACCTCGAGGCGGCGGGCGTCCGCCGGGCCGGGGCCTTCGCCGCCGTCACCAGCGGCGACAACTCGAACATCCTGTCGGCCCGCATCGCCCGGGAGACCTACGAGATCGAGAACGTGGTCGCCCGCATCTACGACCCCCGCCGGGCGATCATCTACCAGCGCCTCGGCATCTCGACGGTCGCCACCGTCACCTGGACCACCGACCAGGTGCTGCGCCGCCTGTTCCCCGAGCGCAGCGTCACCGACTGGTCGAGCGCCGGCGGCGAGCTGCAGCTCATCGAGCGGGCCCTGCCCCCCTCGTGGGCCGGCAAGCGCCTGGCCGAGCTGGAGGAGGAGGGCCGGGTGCGGGTGGTCGGCATCACCCGGGCCGACGAGGCCCGCATGCCCACGAAGGACGCCGTCGGCCAGGAGGGCGACCTCCTCCACCTGGTGGTGCACCAGGGCGCCCTCGAGAACCTGCAGCGCCGCCTCGACGCCCGCGACGGTGCGGCCCGGTGAAGATCGTCATCGCCGGCGCCGGCAACGTGGGCACCTTCATCGCCACCGACCTGTTCGAGGCCGGCCACGACGTGACCCTGGTCGAGCTGGACCACAACCTGGCCGAGCGGCTGGCCAAGACCATCAGCGTCCCGATCCTCGCCGCCGACGCCTGCGAGGTCGGGAACCTCCAGGAGGCCGGCGCCGGCGAGGCCGACGTGGTGGTGGCGGCCACCGGCGACGACGAGGACAACCTCGTCGTGTCGCTGCTGGCCAAGCAGGAGTTCGCCGTCCCTCGGGTCGTGGCCCGGGTCAACCACCCGAAGAACCACTGGCTGTTCAACGAGGCCTGGGGCGTCGACGTCGCTGTGTCGACCCCGCACCTGCTTACCGGCGTGGTCGAGGAGGCGGTGACCGTCGGGTCCCTGGTCCGCCTCCTCCAGCTGGAGCAGGGCGAGGCCAACCTGGTGGAGGTGACCCTGGCCGACGACTCGCCCGCCGCCGGGGTCAGCATCGCCGACCTGCACCTGCCCCGCGACGCCACCATCGTCGCCGTCATCCGCGACCGTCACGTGGTGGTGCCGCGAGGCGAGACGGTGCTCCACGCCGGCGACGAGGTGCTGGCTCTGGTCACCCCGGCCTCCACCGACGCCTTCAAGGCCACCCTGGTCAAGTAGCGGCCGGTCGCCGCGCCTGGGGGCTAGTCGAGCGCCGGAGAGGGCAGGGGGCCGCAGCGCATCGTTATCGACACGGCCGTGCCCCGATCGTCGGTCTCGAAGTTGACGTCGTCGACCAGGGCCCGGATGAGCGACACTCCCAGGTTGCCCTCGAGGGCGGCCCGGCCCGGGTCGGTCGGGGGTCCCTCGGACGGCAGGGCGGCGAGGTCGGCCCTGCCACCCCGGTCGACCACCTCGACCCGGCAGTTGTCGTCGTCCTCGCGCCAGACGACGACGACGGGGTGGTCGGCGGGCACCTCGGCATGGGCCTCGATGGCGTTGGTGGCCGCCTCCGAAACGGCGAGGACCAGGTCCTCCACCCGTTCGTCGTCGAGGTCGCGCCGCGAGAAGGCGAGGGTGGAGACGACCATGCGGACCACGGAGAGGTAGCCGACGTCGGCGGGGATCTCGAGCTGCACGCCGCCGGCGGCCTCCACCCCCTCTACGGCGGTGGTGGGATCGGCGGCCACCTAGGCGGGGGTGGCGGCGTCGACCGAGTCGTGAATCTCGAAGACCTTGGTCAGTCCGGTGATCTCGAACACCTTCAGGATGCGGCGCTGGGTGCACACGAGTGTCAGGTCGCCCTCGTGGCTGCGCAGCCGCTTCAGCCCCCCGACCAGCACTCCGAGCCCGGTGGAGTCGAGGAAGTCGACCGACTCGAGGTCGACGACCACCTTGGTGTGGCCCTGGCTGACCAGCTCGACCAGCCGCTCCCTCAGGCGGGGCGCGGTGTAGACGTCGACCTCGCCCCGGACGGAAAGCACGGCGTAACCGTTCTTCTCTGTCACGTCGAGACCCAGATCCATGGGCTTGCCACTCCTTCTGACGCCAGCTGCGTTCGGTGAACTGGTGCGTTCGGCGACACGCTACTAGGCGACGTCTAGCTTCCGCCCCTATGGCCCGGGACACGGCGCAGGTCGGCGAACGGGTCGACCTGGGCGATCTGGTCGCCGGGCTGGCCCAACGAGGCCAGCTGGTCCACCTGGCCCGCCTCCCCGCAACCGGGGGGCGCACCTCCCCGCTGGCCCGGCCGCTGCCGCCGGCGCTGGAGGAGCGACTGCCGCCCGGGGGGCTGTGGTCGCACCAGGCGGCGGCCATCGACCTGGCCCGCTCGGGCCGGTCGGTCGCCGTCTCCACCGGCACCGCCTCGGGTAAGTCGCTGTGCTATCAGCTGCCGGTCGCCGAGGCGGTGACCGAAGGGCCGGCCACCGCCCTTCTCGTCTTCCCCACCAAGGCCCTGGCCCACGACCAGCTGCGGGCCCTCGGCCGCCTCGAGGTCCCCGGGCTGGTCGCCGCCACCTACGACGGCGACAGCACGCCGGAGGAGCGGGCCTGGGCCCGCCGGCACGCCAACGTGCTGCTCACCAACCCCGACATGCTCCACGTCGGCGTGCTGCCGAACCACGCCCGCTGGGCGACGTTCCTGATGCGGCTGCGCTTCGTGGTCTTCGACGAGCTGCACACCCTGCGGGGGATCTTCGGCAGCCACGTGGCCCACGTCGCCCGCCGCCTCCGCCGCCTGTCCGCCCTCCACGGGGGGCATCCGACATTCGTGTTCACCTCGGCCACCGTCGGCCACCCGGCCAAGCTGGCGTCCGAGCTGTGCGGGCTGCCGGTCGCCGCCGTCGAGGAGGACAGGTCGCCCCACGGCGAGCGGCTGCTGGCCCTGTGGAACCCGCCGATGTGGGACCGACCCAGCGGCGCCCGGGTGTCGGCCAACGGCGAGACGGCCGGCCTGCTCGCCTCACTGGTGGGCGCCGGCTACCGGACCATCGCCTTCACCCGGTCCCGCAAAGGCGCCGAGCTGGTCGCCGCCGGCGCCCAGGCCCGCCTCCCCGACGAGCTGGCCGCCCGGGTGCGCCCCTACCGGGGCGGGTACCTGGCGGCCGAGCGCCGCCAGATCGAGGAGCGGTTCGCCTCCGGGGCCCTGATGGGGGTGGCGGCCACCAACGCCCTCGAGCTCGGCATCGACATCGGCGGTCTCGACGCCTGCATCCTCAACGGCTTCCCCGGCACCATCGCCTCGATGTGGCAGCAGATCGGCCGGGCCGGCCGGACCCGGCAGCGGTCCCTCGCCGTGCTGGTGGCGGGGGAGGACGCCCTCGACCAGTGGTTCATGGCCCACCCGACGGAGATCCTCACCCGGCCGCCCGAGCCGGCGGTGGTGAACCCGGCCAACCCGTTCGTGCTCGACCCCCACCTGACCTGCGCCGCCTACGAAGCCCCCCTCACCCACGACGACGAGGGTTGGTGGGGCCCTCCGGGGCTGGCCGAGGGCTCCTTCGACGAGGCGGTGCGCCGGCTGGTCCTCGACGACCGCCTCGTCGTGCGGGACGGCCGGGCCGTGCCCGCCGGCCGGCGCCACCCGGCCCGGGCCGTGAACCTGCGCAGCGGCTCGTCGGTCGAGCTGCGCATCGTCGACGACGCCGGGGACCTGGTGGGCACCGTCGAGCTGGCCCGGGCCTTCTCCAGCGTGCACCCCGGCGCCGTCTACCTGCACCAGGGCCAGCACTACCGGGTCGACCGGATGGACCTCGATGACCACGCCGTGTGGGTGAGCCCGATCGACCCGGGGGAGGTCACCCAGGCCCGCTCGGAGACCAGCTTCCGGATCCTCGCCACCGACGCCTCGACGCCCGTCGGGCGGGCCACCCTGTCGGTCGGCGCCGTCGAGGTCACCGAGCAGGTGACCGGCTACCGCCGCCGCGACCTGCTGAGCGGCGAGGTGCTGGGCGACGAGGAGCTCGACCTGCCCCCCACCGTCCTTTCGACCCGGGGGTTCTGGTACACCGTCGGTGATCGGGTGCTGGCCGACGCCGGGCTGCTGGGCGGGCCGACCGGCCCGGCCGGCCCGGTGGACGCCGAGACCCTTCCGGGCTCGCTGCACGCGGCCGAGCACGGGGGCATCGGCATCCTCCCGCTGTTCGCCATCTGCGACCGGTGGGACGTGGGCGGCGTGTCCACCGCCTGGCATCCCGACACGGGGGCGGCGACCATCGTCGTCTACGACGGCTACCCGGGAGGCGCCGGCATCGCCGAGCTGGGCTTCGACGCCGGCCGGGTCCACCTGGCCGCCACCCTCGACGCCATCGCCGCCTGCCCGTGCGAGGCCGGCTGCCCGTCCTGCGTGCAGTCGCCCAAGTGCGGCAACCTGAACGAGCCCCTGGACAAGACCGGGGCCGTCGCCCTGCTGCGAGCCGTCCTCGGCGGGGCCGGCGCCCCTAGGCCGGGGGCTGATTGATCTGGCGGCGCAGCCAGATGAGGTGGGTGGCGATGGCCACCAGCAGGGCGGCCATGGCGACGGCGGCGGTGGTCTGGAACCGGCTGGGGCCGCCGCCTCCCGACTCGTAGGTGACGAGGGCCGAGCGGGCCGAGTCGCCCCCGGTCCCCGTCCCCTGGCTGAACGGGGAGACCGTCGGGTTGTCGGATCCGGGCTGGCCGACGCCGTCCTCGGGCAGGGCGGGAAGCTGAGGGGCGGGCAGGGCCGGCGCCGAGGTGTCGGCCCGGGTCCGGGTCAGCAGGGCCTGGAAGGCCGACAGGCTGGAGGCGGCCTGGTCCTGGGTCGAGCCGGCCGAACCGCGGGGCTGGCTGCGGAAGTAGGCGGCCGACGGGCCGGTGGTCGAACCGCCCGGGGCGGCGGTGGACGCGCCGCTGGTGGATCCCGATCCGGTGCCGGCGCCGGTGCCCGATGACGAGGCCGGCGGGGCCGGCGGGGGCGGGGTGGTGGCCGAGGCGGACGCCGACGGGGAGTAGGCGGGGGCGGACGAGGAGTCGGCCCCCTGGCGCACCGCCTGGAGCGAGTAGGTGTAGGTGATCCCCGGCTGTACCGAGTCGTCCACGAAGCGGGTGCCGGTGACGGCGGCCGGCCAGCTTCCCGTCGACGACGGGGAGCGCGAGATCTGGTAGCCGATGAGATCCGGCTCGCTGTTCGGGGACCACGACAGGGTGATCGACTTGGCGTCGGAGGCCAGCACGGCGCCGAAGTTGCGGGGGGTGGCGGGCGGGGCCGACAGGGAGAACGACGAGGTGACGGTGACGGGGTGGGTGTTCGAGCCCGACGTGTCGATCGTCGGGTCGGTCTCGGTGGCGCTGACGGCCACCGAGTAGGCGCCGTTCCAGGCCAGTCCGGACACGGGAACCGAGAACGAGCACGGCGAGCCGCTGCACCATCCGTCGGGTTGGCTGGTGGTGTAGCCCGGGTGGCCGGCCAGGTTGGTGACCGTCACCTGCAGCGGGCCGGTGATCGACCCCCCGTTGGAGCTGGGCGACACCGTGCCCGACACGTCGAAGGTGCTGGTGGTGACGGTGGACCCGTCGGCCGGGCTGCCGATGCTGATGGACGGAGACCCGGCCAGGGCCACGCCGGCACAGCCGAGCAGAACGGTGGCGGCGCCGGCCGCACCCAGAGCGGCGGCGGCCAGCCGGCGACGGACCGGCCTCATGCCGCGGTGGCCGTCTGGACCATGACGGCCTTGATGATGATGCGGTGGCTGGCCGAGCCCTTGGGGGTGCACGACGTCAGGGTAAGCGTCGCCCGCCCCGGGGTCGGCGCCACCACCCAGGTGTCGGAGGGGAGCACGACGAACGGGGGGCGGTCGACCTCGTAGGTGCAGGTGCCGATGGGCGTGGAGAGGATGATCCGGTCACCGACCTTCAGCCGGTCCACGTCGGAGAAGGGACGCCCGTAGGTGGTGCGGTGCCCGGCGATGGCGACGTCGCCGACCTCGCACGGAAGGGGGGTGCCCGTGTAGTGGCCGGCGCCGGCCCGCAGCGCCTCCTCGGAGGTCCCCTCCACCACGATGGTGTCCACCCCGATGGCAGGTATCTGCAGCCTGGTCAGGCTGAACCCGACGGGGACGTTGTGGTTGCGGAACTCCTGGGCGAGCGCCGGGTCGGCCAGCTGCTTCACCAGCCGGCTCTGCAGCCGGCTCTGGTACAGGTTGGTGAAGAACGGCCAGCCCAGCAGGGCCACCGCCCCGAGGAGGAGGACGACCGACACCACCGAGATGCCGGTCTTGGCCGCTTTGTTGGTCCGCAGGTTGGCGATGATGGTTTCCACGTGAAGCCGCCTGTGAGAAGTCGCTGGGTTCTATCGGCATTTCGGGGGCGGGCGGTTGACCCCGGCTCCCCCGATTTGGTTGTTCGTTCTAACCCCAGCGGCGGGAGCGTTCAGGTCGCCCCCCGATGAAGGGCCCGCCCCAACCCCCCTTGCGGGGAGGGGGCGGGGCCCTCCACGGTCACTGCTTGGCTGCTAGCGGAAGATCCGCCACACCCGACGGCCCACCAGGGCCACGCCCAGCAGGCCGGCGCCGGCCAGGGGCAGGGTCGGGGTGGATCCGGTGAAGGGCAGGGCCTTGACCGGGGTGGCCTGGGCGACCGGGGTGTAGACGGCCGGGTTCCCGCCGATGCTGGCGGTGGCGTCGGCCAGGTGCAGCCCGATGCCGCCCTGGATGCCCTTGAGCAGGTCGAGGGCCACGGCCGAGGCGGTGGCGGTCACGCTGCCGTCGGCGTTCTTGACCGTGCTGCCGTCGGCCACGGTGATGGTGGACTCGAGGGGCGTGCCGGCGAGGATGGTGACGCTCTGGCCGGGGGCGACCTCTTCCTTGATCTGGCCGGTCGCCTGGTTGAGGATCACCGTCACCAGCGACGGGTCGAAGCTCGGGGTGGCCTTGCCGCTGACCCGGTCGTAGGTGGCGGTGGCCGAGGCGCTGCCCACCAGGATCTGGGCCAGCGGCTTGCCGTTGAGGTTGGCCAGCCCGAGGATGTCGATCTCACCACCCGAGGCGGTGGCGTTGGAGACGACCTTGTCGGCCGCGCTGGTGAGCGACGAGGTGCTGTTACCGAGGTTGGCCGTCAGGATGTTGCCCAGGCCGAGGCCCTGGAGGGTCTGGGTCAGGGTGGTGGTGGCGGCGTTGACGTTGAGCACCTGGGCCACGTTGATCCCGAGGGCGTTGTTCAGCTGGTTCTCGACCTGGGCCAGGGGCACCTGGTTGAGGACCTGGCTGACCACCGGGATGTCCGGCAGGTTCAGCGAGGTGGCGTCCAGGCTGAGACCGGCGACCTTGCCGGTGGCCGAGGCGGAGGGCAGCCCGTTGGCGACCGAAGCCTTGGCCGAGGAGCAGGCCAGGTCGAGCTTGATCGGCAGGGGCAGGTTGAGAGCGGGGGTGCCGCAGTTCTCCGGGGTGGCCTGGGACTGGTTGTCGCCCTTGGCCGTGGCGGTGTTCTCGGCCGTGGTGGCCAGGGCGGTCAGCTCACCGATGGCGTGGGCGGTGACGTTCAGGTTCGAGCCGCCCTTGACGTCGCTGATGCCGGCGGTGACGTTCTGGCCGAAAGCCGTCAGCTTGAGCGCCTGGCCGGCGGCGGAGGCGGCGAACACCTCGGGGGTGTCGGCACCCGCCGGTCCGGCGGCGATGGCCACTCCGAGGGCTGCAACGGCGCCCGCCGCCCCCAGCCGGGCAATTGCCTTGTTCATTCTTCGTGTTCCTCCGTCGCTCGGTTGCACCGCTCGCCGCCCCAGCCGGCCGGGTTAGAACGGCCTAAGCGAGACACGGCTGTATTCGACGCCGGGCGGGGGATTCCTCTCGGCCCGATGGGGTCGATGGGGCTCCCGCTGCCGGCCACGCCCCCCAAGACGTGACTAGCCCGTGACGATGACGGGGAACTAGGCACATTTCTGGGTCCGTATCCTGGGGACGGTGGCAGAGCCAGAGACATCCGCAGCCGGAGAGGCGGCGTTCTTCGACCTGGATAAAACGGTCATCGCCCGGGCGTCGATGGTCGCCTTCGGCCGGCCGCTGTACGACGAGGGGCTGATCAGCCGGACGACGATCCTGCGCGCCCTCTACGGCCAGCTCGTCTACCTGCACCTGGGGGCCAGCGAGCAGAAGCTGGCCCGCATCCGCGACTCGGTCCTCACCTTGACCAAGGGGTGGGAGCAGGCCCGCATCGGCCGGCTGGTGCGCGAGACCCTCGAGGAGGTCGTCGAGCCGATCAGCTACGCCGAGGCCCTGGAGGAGATCGAGGCCCACCGGGCGGCGGGGCGGCGGGTGTACATCGTGTCGGCCTCCCCCGAGGAGATCGTCGACCCGCTGGCCGAGTGGCTGGGGGCGGACGGCACCATCGCCAGCCGGCCCAAGGTGGAGGACGGCCGCTACACGGGGGAGATGGCCTTCTACGCCTACGGCCCCTACAAGGCCGAGGCCATGCGGGAGCTGGCCGAACGCGAGGGGATCGACCTGTCGCGGTCGTGGTCCTACTCCGACTCCTACACGGACGTGCCCATGCTCGAGGCGGTGGGCCACCCGGTGGTGATCAACCCCGACCGGGTCCTCGGCAAGCTGGCCAAGGAGCGGGGCTGGGAGATCCGCCAGTGGGTGCGCACCGTGCGGCTGCGCGAGCGGCGCACGCCTCCGGGCGGGGCTCCGGGGGTGGCGGCGGCGGCCAGCCTCCTGGCCCTGTCGGTCGGCGGCGTGTGGTGGGGGCTGGCCCGGCGCCGGCGGCGGTCGCGCCACGCCGCTCCCCCGCTGCCGTCCCTCCCGCCGGTGGTGCCCGGCTGGGCGGCGGGCGCGGCGGTTGCCGCCCTGGCGGCCGGACAACGGGCGGCCAGCGTGGGCCGGCGGGGCGCGTCCGAGGCGCTCGAGGCGCTGGAGACGGGACGCCGGGGGGCGTCAGGTGCGGTGCGGGCTCTGGCTGAGGTCAGTCGCCGAGCAGGCGACGGGCGGCCACCGCACCGAGGGCGACCAAGACGGCGAGCAGGATCAGCTTCTTCATTGGTGGGGAGACTACCGGGCCGCGGCCATTAGCTTCGGCGCCCGGAGGTGTCCGAGCGCCTGGTGGGCTCCCCCGCCTTCAAAGCGGGTGACAGGGGCGATCCCCCTGTGGCGGGTTCGATTCCCGTCCACCTCCGCCACACCACGCCGGTCCCGGCCCGGCTCAGGCGGCCAGGGTGAGCCGGTGCGAACCGGCGCCGAACGACAGTGAGCTGACCGTGCCGTCGGCGTGGAGGAGGCGCACGACCACGGCACCGTCGGTGACGACGGTCAGGCTCACCCGCTGCCCGGCGGGGAACCCGGCCCGGGCCAGGTCGACGGACAGGTCGGCCACGTTGGTGAGGCGCAGGCTCAGCTGCGGGGTGGGGGCGGGGGCGGCGCCCAGCCGCCAGCTCTGCTGCACCACCAGGGCGGGGGTGGGGTCGCCGGGCACGTTGGCCGACTGGGACCGCACCGGCGTGATGCGGGGGTCGGGCCGCATGCCCGAGGTGGCGTCGATGGTCGCCAGCGCTCCCGGAGCCCGGTCGCGACCGACGATGGCGCGGATCCAGTAGACGCCGGTGGGCCCGATGCCGAAGTCGGCCCGGGCGGCGTCGGGGTACCAGCTGTAGTGGATGGTGCCGGGGTCGACGACCTTCTGGGCCAGGCCCACCTGGGCGATCTCCGAGGAGAACCCGTCCTGGGCGCCGTAGACCAGGTGGTCCTCGGCCGGGTAGATCTCGGCGTGGATCCGCAGCCCGGCGTCGAGGAACGCGTTGATCTGCTCCACCACCCCGCTGATCGGCACCAGCTCGTCGGCCGTCCCGTCGCCGAGGATGTAGGGCACCCACCGGGCGTTGGCCACCAGCGGGGTGCTGTCGCCGTCGCTCTGGCACCGCCCCGACGCCGGCGCCCCCCACACCGGTCCGTAGACCCGCAGCCCGCACACAGGCGGGCCGGCCAGCGGCATGGCCGTGGCGAACAGGTCGGGGTAGGTGAGGCCGAGCTTGTAGGACCCCCACCCGCCCATCGAGTACCCCGAGACGACCGTGCGGGTCGGGTCGAGCGAGTAGTGGGTGGCCAGGTCGTGCCAGACGTCCCAGAAGTCGACCTCGGCCTCGTCGAAGTACCAGCCGTCCGGGCCGAAGCCGAGGGGGGTGGCGCAGATCGAATGGCGCCTCTCGCACAGCAGCTGGATGGCGCGGGGGGCGAGCACCCCGTACTGGTTGTGCTGCTCGTCGAGGGAGTGGAGCATCCAGGTGAGCGGAGCGGGGCGGCTGGGGTCGTAGCCGGTGGGGACGTAGACGGCGTAGGGCTGGACCCGCCCGAAGAAGTTGGGGCGCAGGTCGTCCATGGTGCTGGTGTCGACGCCCTGCCCCAGGTTCAGGGGGCTCACGTACCAGCGGTTCGAGTACCCCGTTGGCGCCGGCTCCGGCGTGGTCGCCTTGGCGGCCAGGGCCGCCCAGTCAACCACCAGCGAGAAAGCCGACACGTCGCCGGCGGCCAGGGCGGCGGCCTGGGCCTTGTCCATCCAGTAGGCGACCGGCTCCTGGCGCAGGGAACGGAACGTCACGTTGTAGACGGCGGGCTGGCCAGGGGCGGCGCCGTCCTGGGCGCTCACCGGGGCGAAGGAGAAGCCGTCGGGCCCGGCCAGCCCGGCGGCCAGCCGGATCCTCCAGTGACCGCCCACCGCCAGCACCGACCGGGGCACCCGGACCAGGAACGAGCGGGCGGCCCGGTCCACGGTGGTGGGGAAGGTGGCCCGCACCCGCCCGGTGCGGACGTCGAGGAGCCGGGCCCCCCGGGAGGAGACCACCAGGGCGGTGTCGATGCCCGGGGAGGAGACGCCGGCGCCGGCCGGCCACGCCGACCCGCCGGTGGCGGGGTTGGCGTCGGTGTCGAAGGTCCACTCGGCGATCGGCACCTTCGGGTCGACCAGGGTGTTCCAGTCCACCCGCCACCAGGTGGCGTCGCTGGTCAGGCCGACCGCGGCCCGGAAGATGTCGGCGCCGTTGTTGGCCGCCGGCCCGGCCGGATACACGTAGGTGCCGGCGCTCTGGGCCAGCGACGCCGGGTTGGACTGGACCTGGACGCCGGCGGCGCCGTGGTCGTCGTAGAGGTAGTCGGTCCAGAAGGCGGCGCCTCCGGCCAGCCGGCCGGTGCCCGAGGTGCGGGGGAAGGACTCGCCGAAGGGCCAGCCGGCGGGGGCGGGCACCACCGGCTCGGTGGCCAGGGCGGCCGGCGGCACCCCGGCCGGCAGCCCGGCGACGGTGGTCGGCGGAGCGCCGGGGGCGGCGCCGGCAGGGACGAGGGCGGCGCCGGCGGCCAAGGCCGCCAGGGCGGCGGCCGCCGCGCTCAGCCGCCGGATCCGAGGCCTACACATCCGCATCTACCGGACATTCGACACCCGGCGGGGCGGATCCTCGGCGCTCAGCAGTATTGGGTGGCCAGACCGCTCGGGGTCCCCCGGCTGACCGGGGTGGGGTCCTTCGGCGGGAAGGCGCCCTGTTGCTGGGACTCGGTGGGATACGGGTACACCGGCGCCTGGTCGCCCGTGCCGGTCACGCCGTTGACGGCGCACTCCTGCAGCACTGTGGGGTCGGTCAGGGAAGGGGCGGCCGCCGTCACCGACGACGGAACGTCGGCCCGCGGGCTCGAGTTGAAGGCGGCCGTCAGGTCACCGACCGTCGACCACCGCCAAGCGGAGATGTTGGGCTGGCCCCCCGTCACCAGAGCCTGTTGCAGGTCCGGGATCTTGTCGACGTGCACGGCGGCGATGAACTTGAGCAGCGAGGTGTGGTCGAAAGTCTGGGAGCACACGTTGCCGCCCCGGCTGAACGGGGAGACGACCAGGCACGGCACCCGGAAGCCGAGGCCGATCGGCCCGGCGACCCCGGACGCCGCCGCTGGCAGCGGGCTGGCGCTCAGGTACTCGCCGGCCGTGTTGGCCGGCGCCGTCGGCGGCGGCACGTGGTCGAAGAACCCCCCGTTCTCGTCGTAGGTGACGATGAACGCCGTCTTGGCCCACACGTCGGGGTTGGACAGCAGCGCCTCGAGCACCTGGTACACGGCGTACTCGCCGTAGGTGGGTGGCGCGGCGGGGTGCTCGCTCTGGGCGACGGGGGCCAGCACCCAGGAGACGGCCGGGAGGTTGCCGGCCTGGCAGTCGGCCTGGAACGTGCCCGGGAAGGTGGGCCCGAAGGCGTCGGCGGCCAGGTTGGGGTCGGTCTGGTAGGCCTTGAAGTAGGGCAGAACGTCGTCGAGCTGCCCGTCGGGGCTCTGGTACACCTTCCAGCTGACGCCGGCGTCGCGGAGGACCTCGGGCATCGTCTTCCAGGTGAACTTGCCGAAGTACTCGGGCCGGGTGGACGTGAGGGTCTCCACCAGCGGCCCCCCGTACTGGCCGGCGGGGTCGATCATGCCGGACATCGAGTAGAGACGGTTGGGGTCGGTGGGCCCGAGCACCGAGCAGTGGTAGTGGTCGCACACGGTGAAGGCGTCGGCCAGGGCGTAGTAGAAGCCCAGGTCGGAGCGGGTGTAGTAGCCCATGGCCAGCGGACCGTTCTTCCCGTCGACGGCGACGTGGCCGGACACGAAGTGGTCCATCTTCCCGCCGTCCCAGTAGCCGTGCTGGGGCCCCCAGCTGTGGTCGATGTCGTTGGTGCACCACCCGTCGATGGAGGGGTCCGTCGTGTCCAGGTGGAACGGCAGCATCCAACCGTTGGGGTCGGCCACGCCCGTGTCGGGGTTGTAGCCGTACTGGTACCAGATGGGCCGGGTGGACCCGTCGGGCGCCGTCTCGGTGAGGACGTTGGCGTCGTTGAACCCGGTGACCCCGGACATGGCCCCGAAGTAGTGGTCGAAGGACCGGTTCTCCTGGATGAGGATCACGATGTGCTCGATGTCGCAGGCACCACCGGTGCCGCCCGACGCGGCCAGGGCCCGGTCGATCAGCCGTCGGGGCGCAGAGCCCAGGGCCATCCCCAGCCCGAGGGCGGCGCCGGCGCCCAGCAGCTGCCGGCGAGAGAGACGGGTTTCTGACATGGCGCGACGATTCGTCGCGTTCGGCTGGTTCTCCTGCCGTTTACCAGCTGTTGGCCGTTTGGGGGGATTTGCGGGGGGCGGCGGGCCCGCCCGCTCCGGTGTCAGACGGTCAGCAGGTCGCGGGCGCCGGTGTCGCTGGAGGGGTGACGCAGCTTCGACATGGCCCGGGCCTCGATCTGGCGGATCCGCTCGCGGGTCAGGTTGAAGTGCTCCCCCACCTCCTCGAGGGTGCGGGGCTCACCCCGGTCGAGGCCGAAGCGGAGCCGGAGGATCTCGCGCTCGCGCTCGTCGAGGGGCTCGAGGAGCCTGGCGATCTCGAGGGGCAACAGGGCGTTGGCCGCCATCTCGAACGGTGACTCGGCGGCCCGGTCCTCGACCAGGTCGCCGAGCTCGGCGTCTCCGTCCTCGCGCAGCGGCTCGGACAGCGACAGCGGCTCGGTCTTGAACCGCAGGGCCTCGACCAGCTTGTCCTCGGGCAGCTCCACCTCGGCGCCCAACTCGGCCAGGGTGGCCGGCCGGCCCAGCTTCAGCTCGAGACGGGTCTGGGCCTTCTGCACGCGGGCCAGGGTGTCCCCGGCGTGAACGGGCAGGCGGATGGTGCGCCCGGTGTTGGCGATGCCGCGGGTGATGGCCTGGCGGATCCACCAGGTGGCGTAGGTCGAGAACTTGAAGCCCTTGCGCCAGTCGAACTTCTCGACGGCGTGCATGAGGCCGAGGTTGCCCTCCTGGATGAGGTCGAGGAGGGGCAGGCCGGA
>JAJPHE010000016.1 GCA_021325435.1 Actinomycetota bacterium
AGCCGGCTCTCGTACCGGCGGGCTGAGGAGCTTTTCAAGGCGCACAGCGCCGGGCGGACCCTCCACCAGCTGCGGCACAGCGCGCTGACCGAGCTCGCCGAGGCGAACGTGTCCCTTCCGTTGCTCATGGCCAAGAGCCGGCACCGCAGCCTCCGGAGCCTCCAGCGCTACGCCCGGCCCAGGCCGGAGGCCGTGGCGGCCCTCACGGCCGAAATGGACCCGGCCCGGCGTCAGCGCCGGGACTGAGCGGATGACCCCCGTGCGGAGATGGGCGGGTCGACCGGCAGCACACCCTATGCACTGGGGTGCCGGCGAAAACTCCCGTGCCCACGGCCGATTTTGCCCGCACCTGAGGTACCACCCCGCGCCTTTCAGGGGCTCAGATCGAAGTACAGAGGCCGGGTTTTCGGCCTGATCGGCCTCGGCTGGACCGAAGGGCCTCGGCGAACCTTGACCGGGGTCCTTGACGGGACGAGCTCCCCGCTCCCGCTTGAACCTGTAGAGGAAGTCCTCACACAACCCCCCCGGGCTCCGCCGACCCCCCGTTCAGCCTGAGCCCACGGCCCTGAGACCGCCGTCCTGGCCCGGGAACCAGCTCGGCGGCGCCGGCAGCGGCTCCCCCGCCTCGAACGCCTCGAGCACCTGAGCGAGCCCCTCCACGTCGGGGAAGTCCCAGCAGAGGAAGTCCCAGTCCCCCGGCCCTTCCTGGCGGGAAAGGGTGAGCCATGCCGGCCGGTCCCGGAGCGAGAGCACTCCCACCGACACGTCCGAGCCGAAGGCCCAGGACATGACCGGGGCGTAGTCGTTGGCGATCTCGAAACGCCAGCCCGGGCGGTCCTGGAGCAGGACGGCCAGCTCGCACCACAGTTCCGTCTCCTGCGGCCAGCCGCCGAGGGCCGTCACCACCCGCCGGTAGCCCAGTGCTGCCGGCTTGGCCCCGTCCTTGCGCGCCGGGTCGGCGTGGTCCGGCCCGTAGCTGATCGCCTCGACGGTGGCCGCCAGGCGCCGGCGGAGGACCCGTGTGTACCCGGCGGTCGTCTCCGGCTTGGCGTGGCCCGCCAACTCCTGGACGGCGCGGAGGTCCCCGGTGGCGTCGTTCGCCGTGGCGAGGCAGGTGTGGCGCAGCTGGTGGGTCCGGAAGGCCGGGATACCGGCCTCCTCGGCCACCTGGCGGACCCAGTCCCACACCGTGGCCGGGCTGACCGTCACCCTCCCCCGCTGCCCTGGGAAGATCGGCCCCGCCGGCTGACGGAAGGGCGCCAGGACCTCGGCGAGCTCGGGATGGATGGGCACGTACCGGGTCCGGTCGCCTTTGCCGAGGACCCTGATGGACGTCTCGTCGAGATTCTCCCATCTGAGGGCGGCGATCTCCGCCCGCCGGAGCGCGGCGTAAAGGCCCAGCAGGACGGCGAGGCCCTTCTCGTCGCCGCGGGCGCGCGCCACCCGCTCGAGGCGGGCCGCCTCGTCCGGCTCGATCGCCTTGCATCGGGCGGGCGGCTTGTGCGGGGGCCGAATGACCCACAGCGGCGCGTCCCGCCGGTCGATGGCGTCGAAGTAGTGCCGGAGGGAAGCACGCAGCTGAGTGAGCCCGGAATGGCTGCGCGGGAGGACCTCGACATAGGCGGACAGGTGCTCGACGTCGACGGTCGACAGGACCGCCCCGCGGGGCTCCAGGAAGGCCTCGAGCCGGGACAGGTGGCCCTCGTAGACCCGGGCGCTGCGCAGCGACAGCCCCCGGGAGCGAAGAAGCGTGATGCGCTGCTCGTTCATAGCGCCGCCTCGACGCCGAGCCGGGCGAGGCACTCCTCCTCCACCCACGGTCCGACCCTTGATAGGCGCGAGCGCCGATTCGACCCCCCGGTAGCCTCCGCCATGCCGCCGCCTCCCTCGTAGGTGATGGCCGAGCCCCGGGGTGTTCACGCACTGCCGGGGCCCCTTCTTGGGCCACCGTAGCGGCTGAGGTAATCCGGTGTACCGGGAAACCGGGAAACCATCCCCCGATTTGGACGTTTCCCGGTGTACGGTCGACCGTCGTGCACCGAATCGCCGTGGCGGCCCACAAGGGCGGGAGCGGCAAGACGACCGTCAGCGTCAACCTGGCCGGCGCCCTCGCCGCGCAGGGGGGCCGCGTGGTGGTCGTCGACGCCGACCCCCAGGGCGCCGCCGGCGCCTCGCTCGGCTCCCCCGCCGTCAAGCCGACCCTGTACGAGGTGCTCTCCGGCGTGGCCAGCCTCCAGGAGGCGGTCCGACCCACGGCTCACGAGCGCATAGACCTGATCCCCGGCGATCTCGACCTCGCCGGGGCCGAGGTGGAGCTGCCCCGCCAGGACGGCTGGCAGACCAGCCTGCGCCGGGCACTGGGATCGCTGCGGGCCTACGACGTGGCCATCATCGACACCGCGCCCGGCCTCGGCGTGCTGCCCTACGTCGCCCTGGCGGCCGCCGATCAAGTCCTGGTCGTGTGTCCCCCGGACTTTCTCAGCTTCCGGTCCCTTCCGACCGTCCTCGAGGCGGCCGAGCGGGCCCGCGTGCCGCTGATCGGGATCGTCCCCAACCGGGTCGGCGCCCGGACCAGGCACGAGGGCGACGTGCTCGCCGAGCTGCGCGCCCGCCACGGAGCCCAGCTGCTCGGCGAGGTACCCCGGCGTGTGGCGCTCCAGGACGCCGCCATCGCCGGCCAGCCCATCAGCGTCTACTCCCCCGTTTCGGAGGCCGCCGAGGCCTTCGACCGTCTTGCTCGAGAGGTGAGCCAGAGCCATGCCCGCACGCCCTGACCTCAAGCAGGCCCTCGGCCGGGACGCCGTCTACGGCGACAGCCCGGCGGCCAAGAACGGCGCCGGCGGCGAGGCCCGGCGCCGGCCCGGGCGACCGAAGAAGGTCGACGGCCCCACCTGGGAGGAGTCCCACGAGCGGGTCACCTTCCACCTGCCGATGGAGCTCCACCGCCAGGTCAGGGAAGAGGCGACACGCTCGGGACGGACCAAGAGCACCGTCGTGGCCGACGCGCTCCGGGAGCATCTGGCCAAGGCCCGGCGGAAGGGCTGAACCCTTGGGCGGCCCGGTCCCGATGCGCTACGGCATCACCCGCTACGGGCGGGTGGTCCACATCTTCGAGGAGGGGGAGCAGAACGCGCTCTGCTCGACACCCACCCACGTCGTCATCACCGTCGAGCCGACCGTTGCATCGGCGACCGAGGTCGGGGGCCACCTGTGCCAGTGGTGCCGGCGCGTCGCCGCCGTCAGGGGCCGGCGCTAAGACCGTTTCCCGGTACGCCGGGAAACCTTCGAAGAAGGGGGAGCTCCGAGGTCGTAGACCTGCTTCGTCTGCTGACGTCCGGTCGAGTCCGGATAGACGAGAGGCCGCGTGTGCACGGCGCCTTCCGCCTCGAGCTCGGCCAGAACGGCCCATCGGCGGCGGACGTCACCGGGGAGGCGCTGCGCCACCTGTGTCGCCGACAGCGCGCCGGGCGCGCCCGCGATCACGTCGAAGGCCAGGCGGCGGAGCTCGTCCCAGGAGGTCCGCCGGTTGTCGGCTCTCGGGGCCGCCTTCCGATGGCGGTCCAGAGCGGAGAGGAGCTGCTCGGCCCAG
>JAJPHE010000117.1 GCA_021325435.1 Actinomycetota bacterium
CCTACCGGCGGCTGCGCCGGCCCATCTTCCCTCTCGACCCTGAGGTCGGTTTCGCCTGAGGCGGGCCGCCGGCAAACCAATCGGCCACGGGGAGCCGGGGCTCGGCCACCCGCGGGCGGCTCACGTCGGGGCCATATCCGTCCCCTTCTTGACGGCCAGCCACCGGCTGGTCTTTTTCCACCGTCGCGCGCAACGTTATTGAGCTAGGCGCAAGTCAGTAGTCGTCAATCCTTTCGAGACACGACGTTCAGGGAATTGGTGGGTCGAAGAGGTCACGCCGACCCCTCCTCCTGGGCGGGCCGGTTGATCCACACCGCAGCCGGCAGCGAGGCGGCTGGGGAGCCGACGGACGAAGCGCTCGGCTTGGCCAAGGTATGCATCGGCGAGCACCTGAGCGCGTCCGGCGCGCACCGGTGCCGTCCACTCGTCATGGACATCGGGAGGATCGCCGATACCGGAATGGCGGTGCCCGCCGTTGTACCAGCTGAAGCAGCGGCGGGAGAAGGCGCGGGCGTCCTCCAGTGAGCCAAAGCGGTCGGGGAACTCGGGGCGGTACGAGAGGCCTTGAACCGGGCCCCCGAGCGGGGGTTGTCGTTCGAGCAGTTGGACCGGAATGGCTCTTGGCCACGCCCAGGTCGGCAAGCAGCAGAGCGACCGGCTTGGAGATCATGGAGGCACCGCGGTCGGCGTGGCCAGCAGCCTCTCGGCCAGCAGCGCCATCTCACAGGTGGCCAACATCCAGCCGCCCACGGAGCAGCTGGAGATGTTGATGATCAAGTAAAGGGAGTAGTGAGTCCACTTGACCGGCCCGAGCAGCTTCGTGATGCCTTGGGACCAGATCATGTTCGGATACCAGGCCACCAGCTCGGGGTGAAGCGGTGGAGTGGACGGCCATCCGCCGCCACTCCCTGACCTCGTTCACCAAGGCAAGATCCGGTCCATGGTGGGAACCAAGGTCGGGGACGTCCACTCGTCGAGCAGGGTGGCGCAGACGCTCGGCAGAGCCATGTCGACGAAGCGCTCAGATCGTGCCGGGAGGTGATGCCATCCTTCTGACATTCGCGCTATCACTGATGGTGATCATGGCCCGCATCCGTCCAGCACTTGACCTGACGTGGCTCCTCTTGGCGGTCCCTCATCGATCCACCCGTTCGCCCTTCACCGTCGCCGCCGCTCTCAAATGTCGACAACTCTCCTACGCTGATGATATGCTACCGAGAAATGGAGGTCCCCGACTACCAGGCACTTATGCTTCCGCTCCTGAAGGCGCTCAGCGACCGCAAGGAGCACCGCTTTCGCGATCTGGTTTCGCAACTTGAGCAGGAGCTAGCAATACCCGAGGCCAAACGCTTGGAGCTAGTACCAAGTGGTACGACTAGGCTCGTATACAATCGAATTGCCTGGGCGCGAACATATCTTGGCCATGCTGGTCTTCTCAAAGCGCCTGCGCGCGGCATTATTACGATCACTGATGAAGGTTGTCGACTTCTTGCCGAGAACCCCGCCGAGATACGCATCGCACAGCTCATGCGCTACCCCTCTTTTGTTGAATTTTATAACCGCAGCAAGCTCCCGCGCTCTGATCGTGGACCTCGAGTTTCGACAGTACTTCGCGGCCGAGAGAGAACACCGAGCTTTGGTGATCGGATCGAGATTGACCTACAAGCAGCACCGGGCCAATCCTCGCTGGAGGATCAGATCGCAGCTTGGTTGATCGAGGGAGAAGGGTCGCAACTGGAATATGAGAAGAGTCTGCGTGACGATGGCGATCGCAGATTTGTAGATACAGTCGCTTCTTTCGCAAACGGACTTGGCGGCGTAATCCTACTCGGAGTTGACAATGATGCGACTGTCATCGGTTATGATGCGATCAATACGCAGGCTGCAATTATCAATCTGATCCGCGCTGATGTTCTGGAATATGTTGAACCAGAGATCTTCCAGGCGAGATATCGTCATAAGTCCATCTGGGTGATTCGCATTCCCGAGGGCAAACGACCACCCTATCAGTCGAGCGGTCGCGTGATGGTTCGTGCCAATGCTACCAACCGACCAGCCACTCCAGATGAGATTCGCAGGCTGGTGGCAAAAACGACGAGGCAGACAATCACGGCCCCGCATATTACCCTTCGACTTCGCCAGGAGTGAAAAGCAAGTCTGGCCTCGGTTGAAAACGTTGAATTCTGCTGATTCGTCCCGCGTGTCAACGCGAAGCTGTGGTGCCAGTCCAGGTCAACCAGCTCCGGTGTGTTCGAGAGGGAGTACCCGTACTCCTCCGGCTGCGGTGACCGATGGGCTGCCCACATTGGCCACCCCTCGAGCCCGGCTCAGGTCCCTATCGGTACGCGTTCCGATGGGGGTTCCCTCCCAGTGCGTTTCTCGACCACCTGCGGCCGCGCTAACTCGTGCTCCCGGGCCCCTTGACCCTCTCGGTCACCTGCCGCCGCATCAAACCCTCGACCGATCCCACCCTGCCGGCCGACCCGATACCTCCAGCCCAGATCCCGGTCCACGTCTGGCCTTGAGATCTCGCCTGGCGGCTGAGACCTCCTGGAGGAGATAGGCTCGCGCCTCGGGCGCAGGTGGCGCCGGAGCCGCGGCGGCCAGCCAATGGTGGGTGGCGGGCCAGCCGCTTCCCCGCCCTGGCCGGCCGCCACCCCTCGTGCATCGGCAGACCTCCAGGCTCATGGAGGCCGACGCTGCGTCGAGAGCCGAAGCGACGTCATCGGTCGACCGCAGCGGCGGTGTCCGCTGGGCTGGGCCCTCGCCCCACCCGAGCCGGCGCCGGGTGATGACGCAGGTGCCC
>JAJPHE010000027.1 GCA_021325435.1 Actinomycetota bacterium
AGCGCCTATCCGCGCGGCCTCTAAGTCCTTGCCACCAATTGTTCATCTTCCGTTCATTCCTTTGTTCCCGGCCGTGAGCGACACTCTGCCGATGGGCGCTGCGTCCTCGATCGAGGTCCGCTTGTCGCACACGGACCGCGACGAGGTGGTCAGTTCGGTCGTCGGGCTCTTGACGACGGCGGCACCGCCCGATGCCGACCACCGCAAGCGGCGGCAGCTGGGCGACCCGGGCCCTCCGCGATGAACCCGCGGAATGAGAGGAAGATGGTCCAGACATTCGATACCCGGCCCTCTTCACCGCCTGATGGCAAGGCAGGCGTGCCGGAGGGAGTTGTCGCCGATCTGACCCGCGAGTTCAGCACCCTGGATTTCGGGCGGATCGCCCAGTGTGTCCGAGAGACGAGCCGCACCTTCGACGACGCCCGGATCACGCAGTTCCTGCCAATCCTGATCCGTCGCGAGGTCCGGGCCCGCTTACGGCGCCTCTCGACACCGGGCTGACCGGGTCGCCGCCACCTACGAGGCGGCCCGACCCAAGGGGCCCAATCGCATGGGAGACTTGCCGATCGTGAGAATCGGAGTCGACCTGGGAGGCACAAAAATCTTCACCGTCGCCCTCAAGGGCACGGAGGTCGTCGCCGAGGCGAAGTCCAAGACGCCTGTGCAGGGCGGTCCCTTGGCCGTCGTTGACGCCATGGCGGCAACCGTCCGGGCGCTCGGCGTCGGATCCGAGGCTGAAGCCGTCGGGGTAGGGGCTCCCGGTGTCATCGACTTCCGCTCGGGGGTGGTCCACTCGGCGCCGAACCTCACCGGGTGGGTGGAGCCGTTCCGCTTGGGGCCGGCCCTCTCCGAGGCCCTTGGCGGAACGTCGGTGACGGTCGACAACGACGTGAACGTGGGCACCGTGGCCGAGCACCAGATGGGGGCGGCGGTGGGCTCCCGTGACGTCCTCGGAGTCTTCGTCGGCACCGGCGTCGGCGGTGGCCTGATCCTCAATAACCGACTCCGGCGGGGGGCCAGCGGTTATGCGGGTGAGATCGGCCACGTCGTGGTCCGGCCGGGCGGGCGGCGATGTGGCTGCGGCGGCCGGGGTCACCTCGAGGCCTACGCCGGACGGGCAGGCATGGAGCGCCGGGCCCGCCAGCACGAAGCCCGGGGCCGCGACACCCTCCTCGTGGAGCTCTCTCGCACGAGGCGGATGACCTCGAGCGTCTTCGCCCGGGCCCTCGAGGCCCGGGATCCCATCGCCGTCGCGCTGGTGGACCGGGCCGTCGAGACCCTCGGCCTGGCCCTTTCCATGGCCACCACCCTGATGGACATCCCGATGGTCGTCCTCGGCGGCGGGCTCGCCGACCGGCTGGGGCCGTCGTTCGTGGCGCGGGTTGAGGAGGCCGCCCTCGCCCTGGTGCCGAACGGGAGAGCAGACACCTTGCGCGTCGTCCCCGCCGCCCTATCCGACCGGGGCGGAGCCATCGGCGCCGCCCTGTCGGCCCGGGTGAGGCGACCCCGATCCAGCGCAGCAGATGGCCGTGCCCGGGTCACGACATGAGCGCCGACGCGAGGGCGGAGTTGACCATCGACCGCCTCGCCGTGGCCGGCTGCAGCTCACGCACGGAGCGCTACATCGACCGCGAGCTCTCCTGGCTGGACTTCAGCGCCCGGGTGCTGGCCCTGGCTGTTGATCCGGCGCAGCCGCTGCTCGAGCGGGCCAAGTTCCTGGCCATCTTCAGCCAAATCCTCGACGAGTTCTTCCAGGTCAGGGTGTCCGGCTTGTTGAGCCGGATGGAGGCAGGGCTCGGTGCCGGCGCCGACGCCGGCACCCCCGGGGAGCAACTGACCGACATCCGATCCACCGTCACCCGCCTGGTCGACTGCCAGACCCGGCTGTTCGCCGACGACATCCAGCCCTCGCTAGCCGCGGTCGGGGTGGGCCTCTCGACCTGGGAGGAGCTCGGGGCGGAGGACCGGGCCCACCTGGTCCGGGTCTTTCAGGATCAGATCTTTCCCGTCCTCACCCCCCTAGCCGTCGACCCGGGCCATCCCTTCCCTTACATCTCCAACCTCTCGCTCAACCTGGCTGTCATCGTGGTCGACCCTGAGACGGGCGCCCGACGCTTCGCCCGCGTGAAGGTGCCACCGCTCCTGCCCCGCTTCATCGCCCTGTCGGACGGGGAGCGGTTCGTGCCCCTCGAGCAGGTGATCGCCGCCCACCTCCACACCCTCTTCCCGGGACTGGAGGTCGAGTCGCACTACCCGTTCCGGGTGACCCGCAACGTGGATCTGACCCCTCAGGAGGACGAAGAGGCCGACGACCTGCTGGCTGCGGTGGAGATGGAGCTTCGCCGACGACGTTTCGGGGAGGCGGTCCGGCTCGAGGTCGACGACGCCATCACCGACGAAATTCTCGATCTGCTGCTGCGCGAGATCGGAATTCGCGAACAGCAGGTGTACCGGGTCGCCGGACCCCTGGACCTGGGCGGCCTCTGGTCGGTGTACGGCCTCGACCGCCCCGACCTGAAGGAGGAGCCGTGGCCGGCGGTCACCCCGCCCGCCCTGGAGCGCCCCGACGGAGAACCGGCTGACTTCTTCGCCGTCCTGGACGCTTCCGACGTGCTCGTCCACCACCCGTACGACTCGTTCGCCACCACGGTCGAGGAGTTCATCCGCCAGGCGGCGGCCGACCCGGGTGTGCTGGCGATCAAGCTGACCCTCTACCGGACCTCCGGGGACAGCCCGATCATCAAGGCTCTGATCCGCGCCGCCGAGCGCGGCAAACAGGTCGCCGCCCTGGTGGAGGTGAAGGCCCGTTTCGACGAGCAGGCGAACATCGCCTGGGCCCGAGCGCTCGAGGAGGCGGGCGTGCACGTCGTCTACGAGCTGCCGGGCCTGAAGACCCATTCCAAGATCGCCCTGGTGGTCCGCCAAGGAGGTGACGGAGCGGTGCGCCGGTACTGCCACATCGGAACCGGCAACTACAACCCGGCCACTGCCCGCATCTATGAGGACCTCGGGCTGCTCACCTCAAACGAGGGACTAGGAGCGGATCTCACCGACCTGTTCAACTTCCTGACCGGGTACAGCCGGAGGGTCAGCTACCGGCACATCCTGGTCGCCCCCATGACCCTCCGTTCGGCCGTGCTCGATCTCATCGCCGAGCAGGCTGCCCTCGGGCAGAGGGGACGGATCGTCATGAAGGTCAACCACCTGGTCGACCAGGAGATCATCGACGCCCTGTACCGGGCCTCGCGGGCGGGGGTGTCCATCGACCTGGTGGTCCGGACCACCTGCGGTCTGCGCCCCGGCCTGCCTGGGCACTCCGACCGGATCACCGTGCGCTCGATCGTGGGTCGCTACCTCGAGCACTCGCGCATCATGGCCTTCGGCGACGGCTCAACCGGTCCGATCCGCTACTTCATCGGCTCGGCCGATCTGATGGAGCGCAACCTCGACCGCCGGGTGGAGGCGGTGGTGCCTGTCGAGGAGCCGGAGCTGGCCGAGCGGCTGCAGCAGATCCTCGACGTGTGCCTGGCCGACGACGTCCAGGCGTGGACCCTGGACGGCACCGGACGGTGGACCAAGGTGCCGACCACGGAAGGGGTGGCAACCCAGGCCACCCTCGCCGGGCTGGCCGCCACCCGGTCCCGCCGGCGGGGTGACGTCGAGGGCCTGGTCGAGCAGCGGGCCGGCTAGCCGGCGCGGACGATGACCGATCCCGTCCCCGCCCTCGAGAGCGAGGTCAAGGTGGAAGTCGACGACGACTTCCGGGTGCCGGACCTGCCCGCCCGCCTCGAGGTGACCGTGGCCACCGCCCCGGAGACAGAGCTGGTGGCGACCTACTACGACACCGCCGACCTGCGGCTAGCCCGCTGGGGCGCCACTCTCCGCTACCGGGCGCCGACGGAGGCCCCCGGACATTGGACGGTGAAGCTGCCGACCGAAGACCGCCCTGACCCTGTGCTGTCGCGCCAGGAGATCGACTTCGCCGGCGAGCCGGGGGAGGTGCCCACCGAGGCGGCCCGCTTGGTGCGGGGCCTAACCCGCCGCCAGCCGCTCGCCGCGGTGGCCGAACTGACCACCCTGCGCCGCCGCCACCTGGTCCTTGCCCACGACGGCCGGCGGCCGCTGGCCGAGATCGACGACGACCGGGTCCGCTTCCACACCAGCTCCGGACGGAAAGGCTCCTTCCGGGAGATCGAGGTGGAGCTCCAAGCCGGCGGGCGCCGGTCGCTGCTCACTGACATCCGTCGCCTTCTCCTGGACGCGGGCGGACGGCCCGGGGACGACACCCCCAAGGTGGTACGGGCCCTCGGCGAACTGCCCCCGGCCGAGGTTGGCGACCGCACCGACGACGACAGCACCCTCGGCGGGGTCGTCACCAGAGCGTTGGCCGGCTCCGTGCACCGGCTCCTCGCCAACGACCCCGGGGTCCGCCTGGGCGCCGACCCGGAGGCGGTGCACCAGGCCCGGGTGGCCACCCGCCGCCTGCGTAGCGACCTGAGCACCCTCAGCCACCTGGTCGACCGCGAGTGGGCAGCGGGTGTGCGAGCCGAGCTCAAGGGCATCGGCGCTCGGCTGGGCGCCGTCCGCGACGCCGACGTCCTCATCGACCGCCTGCGGACTGCTGCCGAGGAGCTGCCCGTCGAGGACCAGGGGGCGGCGGCGGTTTTCGTCGGGCGGCTCGACGCCGAGCGCGACGACGCCCGGTCCTCGCTGCTGGCCTACCTGGACTCCGACGAGTACGTGGACGTCCTCGAGGATCTGCTGATGGCGACCGACGACCCGCGCGTTACCACCCCCGGCGTCCCGGCCGCCGAGGCCCTGCGGCCTCTGGTCGCCAAGAGGTGGCGGGCCGTCAAGCGTAGGGTGCGACGCCTCGGCGGCGACCCGGCCGACGACGACCTGCACAAGGTGAGAATCGACATCAAGCGTTGCCGCTACGCAGCCGAGCTGGCGGCGCCCGTGTTCGGGCGGCCGGCCCGGCAGTTCGCCAAGGGCCTGGCCGCCGCCCAGGGCGTTCTCGGGGACCTCCAGGACGCCGCCGTCGCCGAGCGGTGGCTGCGGGGGGCAGCCTCGCAGGCTTCCGCTGATGAGGCGCTGGTTGCCGGGCAACTCGTCGCGCTCGAACGGGCGCACCGAGCCGGCAGCCGACAGGCCTGGCCGGGCGCGTGGCGGGCGCTGCAGGACGCAAGGCTCTCCGGGTGGCTCGACTGAGCGTCCGAGCCGCGGGAGGGGTCGTCTGGCGGTCGGGCCCGGGGGGAGTCGAAATCCTGTTGGTGCACCGCCCCCGTTACGACGACTGGTCGCTACCGAAGGGCAAGCTCGACGGCGGGGAGACCGACGAGGAATGCGCCCTGCGGGAGGTGAAGGAGGAGACGGGCCTGGTCACTTCCCTCGGCCCCGAGCTCCCGTCGACGCGCTACGTGGACCGCAAGGGCCGCGACAAGCGGGTCCGGTACTGGGCCATGACGCCCGTCGATGGCAGCTTCACCCCTCACGACGAGGTCGACGAGATCAGATGGGTTTCTCTGGCCGACGCCGCCATCCACCTGAGCTATGCCCACGACGCCGACGTGCTCCAGGCCCTGACCGCCGTCCTCGGCCCCGGAGCGGACGAGGGGGACCGGTGACCGTCGTGATCGTCCGCCACGGCAGTGCCGGCGACCGCGAGCGCTGGCCCGGTCCGGACGGCGAGCGTCCCCTCGACGAGCGGGGCCGCCGGCAGGCCCTGGGGCTCATCGAAGTGCTCGACGGGGTCAAGATCGGCCGGATCCTGTCCAGTCCCGCCATCCGCTGCATCCAGACCGTGCAGCCTCTGGCGGATGCCCGGTCGTTAGCCGTCGAGCCCAGCCCAGCTCTTCTCGAGGGCGCCGGCGACGAGGCGGTCGCCCTGTTGCGCTCAGCGACCGGCGAGGACGCGGTGCTCTGCACCCACGGGGACATCGTGCCGCTCCTGCTCGACTACCTGAGCCGGGTCGACGGGGTGGCCCTGGAACCGAAGCCGCGGTGGCCCAAGGGGTCCAGCTGGGTGGTCGACAGCGACGGCGGCCGCTTCAGCGCCGCCCGCTACCTGCCCCCCGCCGGCTGACTGGCCCGGACCGGACTCTGGTCAGGCCGGAACCTCGACCCGGCCGCTGCTGGGGAGCTCCAGCTCCAGCCGACGCCCGAAGGTCCGCTCGAACAGTCGGGCCGCCTGGGCCACCCCGTCGGCGTCGACACCGGACGCCCCGTCGTGCACCACGAGGACGGCGTGGCCGGGTTTGAGATGTACCTCGAACCGGCGGGCGGGCGCCCTGCGGCTCCGGTCGAGGGCGACGGCGACCTGGAGGAGGGCCACCAGGGCGGTGGCCGCCTGCTGGCGCTCGGTGGTCAGGGTGGCGAACGGCGCGAAGTCGTCCTTCGGCCTTCCACCCCGGTGGTAACGGCCGAGGCAGGTCAGAACGGCGATGTCGTCGGGGCTGAAGCCGCGTAACGGCGCGCCCTCGATCAGAGAGGCGGTGTGCTTCTCGTAGGCCTCCGCGCTGACCGCCCGGCCGATCTCGGTCAGCAGCGCCCCGTAGCGGAGGAGCTCGCGGTCGGCCCGGTCGAGGTGGTGCAGCAGGAACGTGCGGTCGAACAGCTCGGTTGCCACGCCGGCGACGTGGGCGGCGTGGATCTCGTCGACCGGGTAGCGGACCCGCAGGGCGCGCACCGATTCCTCGCGGGGGGAGATGACGACGGGCGCCAGCCCTAGAGCAGACATGACCAGGCCCTCGCGCAGACCCCAGTCGCAAAGGGTCAGCTCGTCGACCCCCGTCCACTCCAGCACCGCCGCCGCCACGGCGGCGCCGGCGGGCAGCAGGGCGGCTCGGCGGGACGATATGTCGTAGCGACGCTGACGCTGCGAGGCGGTCATGCCGGCCGCCTCGCCCGCCAGGGCCTCGATGTCGCCTCGGCGCAACCGGACCTCGTTCAGCTGGCGGGGAACCGCCAGGCCGGCCCGGCCGAAGTACGAGCGGGCGACGGCGGCGAGGGTGCCCCCGGTGCCCACCACCTTCTCGACCATCGGGGCCGGGTCGGTGCAGGACCGGAGGCCTTGGAGCACCTCGGCGACCAGAGCCGGGTGGGACCCGCCGGTGTGGCCCTCGAGCCGCCGGGCCCGGGCCGTCAGCAGGGCGGCGCCGAGAGGGAGGCTCACGGTCCACCGGCTGCCGCCGGAGTCGCCGACGCCGAGATCGAGGCTGCCTCCTCCGAGGTCGGCTACGAGAGATTCGGAGGGCAGCGGCACGCTGGCGGCCACCGCCGAGAAGACCAAGTCCGCCTCGCGCTCGCCCGATATGACATCCACCTCCACGCCGCACCGCTCGTTGACGAGGGCTAGGACGTCGTCGGAGTCACCCGCCTGGCGGAAGGCGTGGGTGGCGCAGGCGGTCAGCCGGGCCACGCCGTGCTCGTTCGCCTGGCTGACCATGCCGCCCACAACCCCCAGGATCCTCTCGGTCAGGGCGGGGCCGATGCGGCCGGTGGCGTGGACGGCGTCGGCCAAGGGCAGGTGCTCGCGCTGGTGGGCCACCGTCTCCCAGCTGCCGTCGACCACCTCGACGACGAGCAGGTGAAACGAGTTGCTGCCGAGGTCGAGGACGCCCACCCGCTCCGGACGGCCTGGTTCGGCCCGATCGACGCTTGCGATCGGCCCGAAAGGGGCACCGCCGGTCGACCGTGTCATGAAGACCTTTATTACCCCGCCGCACGGGCCCGAAGCGTGGATACCCGGCGGGTCAACCCTCCTCGAACGGGAACTCTCCGGTGACCATGTAACGGACGCGCTCGCCGATGGTCACGGTGAGGTCGGCGATCCGCTCGAAGTAGCGCCCGAGCAGGCCGACCTGCACCGCCGTCTGGATGGCCGCGTCGTCAGTGGCGTGGGTGTGGAACAACAACCGGAACAGCTCGTGCTGGAGATGGTCCATGGCATCGTCCATGTCCTCAAGAGCAGTCGCCCGGTTGACATCGCGCTCGACGAAGGCCGTGATGGCCACGTCCAGTTGGGCGACCGCCTGCTCGTGCATCCGCGAGATGACGTCCTGGATGGGTGGTTCCAGAAGATAGGGGTACAGGCGTCGGGTTCCCTTGACGACGTTGACCATGTTGTCGCCCATCCGCTCCATCGCATAGCTGATGCGCAAAGCGGAGAGCAGAAGCCGGAGATCGGCCGCCATCGGTTGCTGCCGGGCCAGTAGGTCGCTCACCCGAGACTCCACCGAGTGGGCAAGCTGATCAATCGCACGGTCGCCGACGATTACGGCCTCGGCGTCGCGCAGGTCACCTGCGAGAAAGGCGGCAGTGCCGGCCTCGATGGCCTGCCTGACCAGCGCCCCCAGGCGGGCGACGTCGTGGGTGAGGTCCTGCAGCTCCTCATGAAAGAGCCTGCGGGTCTTGGTCACACGATGCCCGGGCGTCCCCCGGTCACCCGAATCGGCCCGTGATGTAATCCTCGGTGCGCTGGTCGGACGGCGCCGTGAAGATCTTGGACGTGGCACCGATCTCCACCATCACTCCGGTCCGGCCGCCCTGTGACGTGTCCACGGTGAAAAAGGCGGTGCGGTCCGACACTCGGGCCGCCTGCTGCATGTTGTGGGTGACGATGACGATCGTGTAGTCGTTCTTGAGGTCCTCCATGAGCTCTTCGATGCGGAAGGTCGCCACCGGATCGAGAGCGGAGCACGGCTCGTCCATGAGGATGACCTCAGGCCGCACCGCGATGGCGCGGGCGATGCACAGCCGCTGCTGCTGGCCCCCGGAGAGGCTGAACGCGCTGGCCCGCAGCTTGTCCTTGACCTCGTCCCACAGGGCGGCCCGAACGAGGGACTCCTCCACCACGTCATCGAGGTTGCCCTTCATCCGGTTCATCCGGGGGGCGAGAGCCACGTTCTCGTAGATGGACTTCGGGAACGGGTTGGGCTTCTGGAAGACCATGCCGATCCGACGGCGCAACTCGATGGCCCGCACGTCGGGGCCGTACAGCGACTCGCCGTCGAACTCCACCCGGCCCTCGAGCCGGGTCCCTGGGATGAGGTCATTCAGGCGGTTGAGGCAGCGGATGAACGTCGTCTTGCCGCAACCGGACGGCCCGATGAGAGAAGTGATCTCGCGGGGGCGGATGTCGAGGGTGATGTCGCGCAGCGCCAGGTGGTCCCCGTAATAGAAGAAGAGATTCTCGACCCGGAAGACGGAAGGTCCGTGAGTTGCCTCGACTTCCGCAGGGTCCGAGACGCTGGGTTCGCTCGAGGGCAGCTTGTCCTCCTGGGGACCCGAGGCCGGGGAACGGGAAGGGCCGACTCGGATGGACGGAAGTTCGGTCATAGGGCCATCCCCCGGGTCGCCCGCCGTGCCCGCACGGTCATCAAGCGCCCGGCGGCGATCAGGATAACAACGATGGCGAGGCTGACGGCCGCCGCCGCCGCCGCCGTGGCGTGGGCCCGAGCCCCCGGCAGGGCGAGGTCGGTAAAGGTGACGCTGGTCAGATAGGGCACCTGATGGTGCAGCAGCTGCAGCGTCGGGTTCTGGTCGCTGAAACCGGCGGTGAACAGGAGCGGGGCCAGCTCGCCCGTCGAGATGGCCAGGGCGACTATGAGGCCGCTGATTACACCCGAGGCGGCCGGGGGCAGGAGGATGCGCCACACCGTCTTCGACCGGGGCAGGCCGAGGCCGGCGGCGGCCTCGCGCAGGGTGGTGGGCACCTGCCGGAACGAGACCTCGGTCGTCTTCACGATGTACGGCAGGACCAACACCGACAGGGCGACCACCGCAGCGAGCAGGGAGAACCCCCAGTGGAAGGCCACCACCAGGGTCACGTAGCCGATGTAGCCCACAACGATCGAGGGCATACCAGCCAACACGTCGGAGAAGAAGCGCAGGAAGCGTTGAAGCCTCGCCGGAGCGAACTCGGCCAGGTAGACCCCGCCGGCCACCCCAATGGTGCCGGCAACGACGAGGACCCCGACGAGCAGCAGCAAGCTGCCCAAGATGGCGTTCTCGATGCCGAGGGCGTTGGTCCGCTGGGTGAACAGGGACCAACCCAGGACGGGCACCGCCTGGTGGATGACGCTGCCGACGATCGACAGTGACGGTAGGGCGATACAGACAAAGGCGAGGAGGGCCAACCCCCAGAAGGTGAGGTCGAGAAATCGGCGGCGCCGCCTCATATCCCCCGTCCTACGGGAAGACCGCCGACCGAGAAGCGTCGGGTTAGGAACCGGCCTCCGAGGTTGGCGAGCAGAGTGACCAGCAGCAGCACCAGGCCGACCTCGCCCAGGGCGTGCAGGGCCATGCCGGTGGAGTCGGTGAGAGCCCCGTCGAGGATGGCGGCGATGCCCGCCGCCATGGTCGAGAACGGATCGAAGATGCTGTGCGGGTAGATGTTGAGGGCGTTGCCGCTGATGATCAGAACGGCGATCGTCTCGCCGAGCGCCCGGCCCAGGCCGAGGATGGTAGCGGCGAGGATTCCCGTCCGGACGAACGGGATGGTGACGTGCCTCGCCGTCTCCGAGGGGGTCAGACCTAGGGCCACCGCGCCCTCCTTGGTGAGCGGCGGCACCGAGCGGAACAACTCACGGGTGGTGGAGGCGATGATCGGGATGATCATCACCGCCAGCACAAGGCTGGCGGTGAGGAGGCCCTGGCCGGCGCCAGGCGAGCCCGACAGCCAGGGAATGTGGAGGGCGGCCAGCCACTTGAATCCCGTCCGGGACATCAACGGGCCGAAGGTGAACACGCCCCACAGGCCGAACACGACGCTCGGGATGCCCGCGAGGACCTCGAGGAATGTTCCCAGCGCCCCCTGCAGCCGGGCCGGAACCCGGTCGGCCAGGAAGAGGGCGCCCCCGACCGACAGGGGGACGGCCACGACCACGGCGATGGCCGAGGACACCACCGTGCCGAACAGGAAGGGGAGCACCCCGTACTGGGCCCCGTGCGCCGCCTGATAGCCGTGGTGGACGATCGGCGTGCCGCCGTACAGGTTGCCCAGGGTGAACGTCTTGGTGGTGAAGAACCTCCACCCGTTGAAGACGATGGCCGGATACGCCTGTTTGGCCATCTCGTAGGTCAGCCAAACGAGAGCGGCGGCCGGAACGAAGGCGGCCACGGCCAGGACGGCGCTGACCGTCACGTCACGTCCGGTCAGCTCCGACCGCCGGCGCGCCCGGGCCGACAGGCCCGAAGGGGGCCCGGGGACCGTGGCGCGCTCGGCGGTGGCTGTCATGACGAGAGTGTGTCTAGCCGACGGAGGACGTCGACACTACGGGGTGATCTTGGCTATGGCCACCTTCACCTTGGGCACCACCGTGGACGGCAGGGCCACGAAGTCCTCCTTGGACAGGTAGGACTGGCTGCTGCCCCCGCTGGGGTCGATGGCGAAGCTCAGGAAGGTCCGGATGGCCTTGGCCAGATCGGCGCTCGACTGGGTCGACTTGACCACGATGTACTCGAAGTTGACGATCGGGTACGACTGGGCGCCGTCCTCGTAGATGAGGGGCTGGGCCAGGTTGTCGGGCACGTTCGCCGAACCGGCCGTGGCCGCGGCGGTGATGGTGTCTGCCGTCGGCTGCACGAAGCCGCCCGCCTTGTTCTGCAGCATGGCCTCGCCGAGGCCGACCGACTGAGCGGAGCTCTCGGCGCTGACGCCCACGTAGGCCACGCAGCCAGGGGTCGCCTTGCAGGTCTGGACCATGCCGGGGTTCCCGTTGGCGGTCAGCTCGCCTGGCACCGCCGGCCAGGTGACCGTCGTGCCGAACCCGGGCCCGTTCTGCCATGTCGTGTTGGTGGCCGACAGGAAGCTGGTGAAGATGAACGTGTCACCCGAGGAGTCGACCCGCCGGACAGGCACGATCTTGGTGGACGGCAGCCTGGTGCCGGAGTTGACGGCGGCGATGGCCGGGTCGCTCCAGCTCACGATCTTGCCCGAGTAGATCTTGGCCAGGATGTCGCCGGTCAGCTTGAGGTTGCTCACCCCCGGCACGTTGTAGTTCACCGCCTGGGCGGACACGACGATCGGCACGTTCATGAGACCAGGGTTCTGGGTCAGCTGGCCCGGGCTCAGGTAGGCGTCGGAGCCTCCAAGCTGGACCGTGCCGGCGATGGCGTCGCTGATGCCCTTGCCGGAGCCACCTGGGGCCGGCGCCAAGGTGATGTTGGAGTATTGGGTGTGCAGCGGGGTCACTAGCTCCTGCAGGAAGGGGTAGAGCAGCGAGGAGCCGGACTCGTTGATGGTCACCGCCGCCGTGGGGTTGCCGATGTTGGGGGTGACGCTGTTGGAGGTATTCGACGATGCGCTGGTGGTCGAGGTCGAAGAGCTCGTCGGGGACGAGCTGCCGCATGCGGCCAGGGCGACGGCGCCGACCGCAGCGAGAAGAACAAGACGTCTCAAGATCACCTCAGGATGTCGGCCCCGGTCGGCCCCCCGCCCGGCGCGGGACCATCGACCGGAGGAGTGGTTTACCGACCGGAACCTACGCGACCCAGGTGGCCTGATCGATGCCTGGAGGGTGGCCTTGAGTGAACCGCTGGTGAACTTTCGGTAACACCAGCGTCGGCAGGCCGGAGTAGCTTCCCAGCCGTGCCCGACGCTTTGGATGGCTACACCCGCTCGACCTTCACGGCCGAGGGGGCCACCCGCCAGGTGTTCACTACCGGGGCGGGGCCGGCGGTGATCGTCATCTCCGAGATCCCCGGCATCACCCCCAAGGTCGCTGAGTTCGGCCGGCGGGTGGCCGCCATCGGATGCACCGCCGTCCTACCCAGCCTGTTCGGCGAGCCCGGACGGGCCACCACGGCGGGCTACGCCCTGTCCACCATCACCCGGGCCTGCGTCTCCCGTGAGTTCACCGCCTTCGCCACCGGCCGCACCAGCCCGATCACCACCTGGCTCCGGGCTCTGGCGGCGGACGCCCACCAACGGTGCGGGGGACCGGGGGTGGGGGTGGTGGGGATGTGCTTCACCGGAGGATTCGCGCTGGCCATGATGGTCGACGACGTCGTCCTCGCCCCCGTGTTGAGCCAGCCTTCCCTTCCGTTTCCGCTGTCCGCCTCCCACAAGCGCGACCTCGGTGTCTCCCCGGCCGACCTGGCCCGGGTGAAACAACGCTGCGCCGAGGAGGACGACCTCTGCGTCGTCGGCCTGCGCTTCACCGGCGACCGGGCGGTGCCGGCCGAGCGCTTCGAGCGGCTCCGCCACGAGCTCGGCGACAAGTTCGTGGCGGTCGAGATCGACTCGTCACCCGGCAACCCCTACGGCCACCGCAAGGCGGCGCACTCGGTGCTCACCGAGGATCTGCAGGACCGCGAAGGCACCCCGACCCGCGCCGCCCTCGACACCGTCCTCGACCTGTTCACCCGCCGACTGGTGTCGGCGGCGTCCGGCTAGCGGGCCCTCCCCGCCGTCCCCCCGGGGGCGTTCCCAGACGGCCGAGCACGGCGAGCATCCGCTGGGCGACCGCCTCCCACGTGTAGGCCCCGGCCCGGATCCGGGCCTGCTGGCCCAGGAGGGCGGCTCGTGGTGGCGTCGAGCACCACCGCATGGCCTCGAGCAGAGCCTGCTGCTGGCGGGGGTCGACCAGGCGGCCCACGCCGTCGTCGACGAAGTCCGACGCCCCCCCGACGGACGAGGCGATGACCGGCATGCCGGCCGCCATGGCCTCGACGTAGGCGATGCCGAACGGCTCAACGAAGGACGGCATGACGAAGCAGGTGGCCTGGCCGAAGATGCGTCCGAGTCGCTGGCGACCCTCCGCCTCGTCGGCCCGAATCGGGCCGTGACCCGTCACCCCGTCAACGTCGACACGGGGATGGCTGCCCACCAGGTCGAGGTGGGCGCCGGGCTGGCACTGGCGCAGGCGCAGGAAGGCGCGCACCACGGCGTCGCCGTTCTTGCGCTGCCAGTCGCGCCCGACGAACAGGAAGCGGGGGACCGACCAGTCGCGCCCGGCCGTCTCGGGGACGTCGAGGTTCCGGCCGTAGCCGATCACGTGGACCTTGGCGGCCGGCACGCGGAAGTCTTCGACGAGGGAACGGGCCGCCCACGAGCTGGCGGCGAAGCAGGCCGCGGCCCGGTGGTAGAGCTCGGTGGTCGCCCGCCGCAGCCGTCGCCACTTGCGGTCGGTCGGCTCGGCCTCCGGCACCCCGGGAGCGGCCAGCATGGCGTCGAACTGCGGCATGGTGCAGTCGGTCAGGGTGACGAGAGGACCCCGGGTGGGTCGCCCGTAGTAGGGGCCGAGCTGGAGCCAGACCGAGCCGTCGGGGCGGGCCAGCGTGCGGCGGGCCAGGTTGGTCGCCCGGTTGAGGGCGCTGATCTCAGGGGTGAACAGCCAGGCGTGGCGGTCGAGATCCAGCCGGCCCGTCAACCGGAGCCAGCCGCCGACCAGGCGGAACAGCGCGGCGGGGGGGACGGCGTTGACGTGGCCGGCGTAGGCGCCGGCCTGCTGCAGGCCCCGAAGGAGGCCGGCGGTCACGTTGGCCCAGTCGTTGTCGTGCACGTCGAACCAGGCGCCGACCGTTCTCACCCGGACGTCCGTCACGGTGGGCGAGAATAGAATCACCCCGTGCACGCGGGAGCGCTGTTCGTCGCCGTGTTCCTCGCCTGCGCGGTGGAGGCGGTGGAGGCCACGACCATCGTGCTGGCCGCCGGCACGGCGCGGGAGTGGCGCTCGACGCTCATCGGTGTGGGGGCGGGGGTGCTCCTGCTGGCGGTGGTGGTGGCCGCCCTGGGCCCCGCCGTGTCCGCCATACCGCTTCACTTCCTGCGCCTCGTCGTCGGCGGCCTACTGCTCGTCTTCGGGTTGCAGTGGCTGCGCAAGGCCATCCTGCGGGCCAGCGGACACAAGGCGCTCCACGACGAAGAGGCCATCTACGCCGAGGAGCTCGCCGCCGCCCGGGCCGCCGAGGCCCGCCGGGTCGGATACGTGGACGACTGGTACGCCTTCACCCTCTCGTTCAAAGGGGTGGTACTCGAAGGCCTCGAGGTGGTCTTCATCGCCTTGACCTTCGGCAGCAACCAGCACGACATCCCCCTCGCCGCCGTCGCCGCGGTGGCGGCGGTGCTGGTCGTGTCGGCCGTCGGGGCGGCGGTGCGCGCCCCGCTGGCCCGGGTTCCGGAGAACACGATGAAGTTCGCCGTCGGCGTGATGCTCGCCTCGTTCGGCACCTTCTGGGGGGCCGAGGGGGCCGGGGCCCGCTGGCCTGGTTCCGACGCCGCCCTGCTGGTCCTGGTGCCCGCCTACGCCCTGTTCGGCATCGCCCTGTCGGTGGCGTTGCGTCGACCGGAGCCGTCGGTCGCCTACGCCACGGAGGCTGCGCCCCGGTGATCGGGCGGCTGCGCTCCTTCGGCGCCTTCTGGTACGACTTCGTGGTGGGCGACGACTGGCGGGTCGCGGTGGGGGTGGCGGGCGCCCTGGGCGTCACCTACGCCATCAGCCGCACCAGCGTGCCGGCCTGGTGGGTCGTGCCCGTCGCCGTCCCTTCCCTGGTGGCGCTCAGCCTGCTGCGAGTGGCCAGAAAGGCCAATCCGGCGTCGCCGCCGGCTCAGTCGCCGACGGGCTGAGGCTGCTGGCCCCTGAGGGGGCCTTCCGGCGGCGGCTGCCACCACAATGGTCTGGTGCCGGCGTCGCCCATGCCCGCTGCCGAGGTGGCGATCGACCGTGGCGTGGTGAGGCGGCTGCTGGCCGCCCAGTTTCCTGAGTGGTCGGCCCTGCCCGTCGAGTGGCTCACCGAGGGGTGGGACAACGCCATCTTCCGCCTCGGAGCCGAATTCGTCGTGCGTCTGCCGCGGCGTCAGGTCGCAGCCGACCTGGTCGCCAAGGAGCAGCGGTGGCTGCCGGAGCTGGCCGGGCGGCTGCCCTTGGCCATTCCTGCTCCGATCGGCCGCGGCGTAGCCGGGGAGGGGTACCCGTGGCCCTGGAGCGTGTGCCCCTGGCTGCCGGGCGACATGGCGGCGGTGGCGCCCCCCGGAGACCTGGCTGAAGCGGCCGCCACCCTGGGCCGGTTCGTCGCCGCCCTGGCCCGGCCCGCGCCGCCGGGCGGACCCCGCAACGAGCTGCGCGGCGTGCCGCTCGCCGCCCGCGACGACCGGACGCGGGCCGACATCGCCGCCGCCGACGGGCTGATCGACGCCGCGGCCGTCACCGCGGCGTGGGAGGAGGCGCTGCGAGTGCCGCCCTGGGCTGGTGCCCCCCGGTGGATCCACGGGGACCTGCATCCCGCCAACATCCTGGTGGCCGACGGTCGCCTGAGGGCGGTGATCGACTTCGGCGACCTGGCGGTGGGAGACCCGGCCACCGACCTGATGTCGGCCTGGATGATGCTGCCGGCCGTTCATCGCCCGGTCTTCCGAGCCGAAGCCGGGGCCGACGACGACAGCTGGGCCCGCGGTCGGGGGTGGGCGCTCAGCGTCGGTGTCGCCTGCGTGGCCCACTCCTCCGACAACCCGGTCCTCGCCGCCATCGGCCTGCGGACGGTGCGAGCGGTGCTGGCCGACCTACCCTGACCAGCGGGGGCGGAAATGAACGAGATCCATCTGCAGCTGTGCGCCAGCGACGAATGGGCCGACACCGTGCGCCAGCGAGTCGTCCCCTGGGTGCTGGACGGCCTCGACCTCGGAGACGACGTGCTCGAGATCGGCCCCGGGCCCGGGCGCACGACGGAGATCCTCCAGCGCCTCGTGCCCCGGCTGACCGCCCTCGAGGTCGACGAGGAGTTGGCGGCCGCGCTGAGCAGGCGGCTGGGTGGCCCCAACGTCGAGGTGGTGCACGGCGACGCCACGGAAATGGGGCTGCCGGGCGGGCGCTTCTCCGCCGCCCTGTCGCTGACCATGTTGCATCACGTCCCGTCAGCGCCGCTGCAGGACCGACTCTTCGCCGAGGCGGCCCGGGTGCTGCGGCCCGGCGGGGTCTTCGCCGGCATGGACAGCGTCGACAGCGAGGAGTTCCGCGCCCTGCACGAGGGCGACATCTGCGTACCCATCGATCCCGTCGGACTGGCCGGGCGGCTCGAGGCCGCCGGCTTCGTCGACGTGGCCGTCGACACCAACCTTTCCGCCACCCGGTTCCGGGCCCGCCGACCGGCTTGACGCCGGGTTACCTGAATCCACCAACGCTTCCACCTGGGTTGACGCCCCATTAGTGTGCGCCGCTGCAGCAGTCCCTCTTGGCTTGGAGGCCGCGTGGCAGAGATCGGCGATCGGATACAGGTGGCGGCGACGAAGATGGGCCAGGCCCCCCGCGAGGGGACCGTGACCGGCTCCAACGGTGGCCTCCTGCGGATCCGTTGGGTGAACGGCGAGGAGTCCACGATCGTGCCAGGCCCTGGCACCCTCATCGTGCTCGGCAAGGGCCGGGGTGCCAAGAAGGCAGCGCCGGCCGGCGGCAAGGCGGCCAAGGCGGCCAAGGCGCCCACGAAGGCGGCGAAGGCACCGGCCAAGGGTCCGGCGAAGGCGGCCAAGGCACCGGCCAAGGCGTCCAAGGCGCCGGCGAAGACATCGGCCAAGAAGGCGACGCCGGCGGCCAAGGTGGCGAAGGCCTCCAAGGCGTCGAAGGCCTCCAGTGCCGGCAAGGCTTCGAAAGCCGTCAAGGCCGCCAAGAAGAAGAAGTAGCCGGCGGCGACGGCGGGTCCTGTCCCATGCGCATCGGGCTGAGCGGTGGCGCGGCGACAACCGACCGGATGGTGGAGCAGGCCGTCCAGGCCGAGGCGGACGGCTTCTCGAGCCTCTGGTACGCCAGCGCCATAGGCGGTGATCCTCTGGTGCACATGGCCGTGGCCGGCCGGGCCACCAGCCGCATAGAGCTGGGGACGTCAGTCCTCCAGACCTACCCGTGCCATCCGCTGCTGCAGGCCAACCGGGTGGCGGCCACCGTCAACGCCGCCGGACGCTCCATCGCCCTCGGCATCGGCCCGTCCCACCAACCGGTGGTCGAGGGGGCCTACGGGATCTCCTACGCCCATCCCGGCAGGCACACCGAGGAGTACCTGCGCATCCTCGCCGCCGCCCTGCGGGGGGAGGCTGTCAACTTCGCCGGCGACGACTTCCGCGTGAACTCCGGGGGGCGGGGGGTCAAGCCCGAGCATCCGGTGCCCCTACTGGTGGCCGCCCTCGGCCCCCGCCTCCTGCGGGTGGCCGGCGAGGTCGCCGACGGGGTGATCCTCTGGATGGCCAACGGCCGGGCGGTGGAGACCCACGTCGTGCCCCGCCTGACCACGGCGGCGGCCGGAGCCGGGCGCCGGGTCGTCGTCGGGCTGCCGGTCGCCGTCCACGATGACGCGGCCGAGGCCCGCCAGGCCGCCGCCGAGCAGTTCTCGCTCTACGGTCAGCTGCCGAACTACCGGCGCATCCTGGACATCGGCGGGGCGGACGGCCCGGCGGACGCCGCCATCGTCGGCGACGAGACGTCGGTGGCGGCCCAGATCCGGGGACTGTTCGACGCCGGCGCCACCGACGTGTGGGCGGCCGTGTTCCCCGTCGGCGCCGACCGGAGCGCGTCGCGGGCCCGCTCCCGCCAGCTGCTGGCCGAGCTGGCGGCGGACTGACGGACCTGGCCGCCGCTCATCCGCCCCGCTCCCGTGCCTGCGGTACGGTCGGGCTGTGACCACGTCCCCGGAGGGTGAAGGCTCCGACCCGGTCCGGGTGTTCCTCCTCGACGACCACGAACTGGTCCGCCGGGGCATCCGCGATCTGCTCTGGACCGAGGCGGACATCAACGTCGTGGGAGAAGCGTCATCGGCGGACGAGGCGCTCGAGAAGATCCCGATGACGCGCCCTCGGGTGGCGGTGCTCGACGTGCGCCTGGGCGACGAGGAGCACAACGGCATCGAGGTGTGCCGCGACATCCGCTCGGCCCACCCCGACATCGCTTGCATCATGCTGACCAGCTACGCCGACGATGAGGCCTTGTTCGCCTCGATCATGGCCGGTGCCTCGGGCTACGTCCTGAAGCAGATCAGGGGAGCCGATCTGGTGTCGGCCATCCGCCGGGTGGCGGCCGGCGAGAGCCTCCTCGACCCCGCCGTCACCGCCCGGGTGCTGGAGCGGCTGCGAGCGCCCGACCAGGAGGACGATCCTCTCGGTGAGCTGAGCCCGCAGGAGCGGCGCATCCTCGACTACATCGCCGAAGGCATGACCAACCGGCAGATCGGCGAGGCCATGTTCCTCGCCGAGAAGACCGTCAAGAACTACGTCAGCCACCTGTTGGCCAAGCTGGGGATGGAACGGCGCTCCGAGGCCGCCGCCTACGCCGCCCGCCTGGCCGAGCGGCGGTCCCAGCACCGCCCTCCGCCGGGCTGATCGCCGGCTCGGGCTAGCCGCGAACCACTCCGTCGGCGCGGGCGGCGTCGGCCACCGCGTCGGCCACCGCCAGGGCGACGCGCTTGTCGAACACGCTCGGCACGATGTAGGTGGGTGACAGCTGCTCGTCGTCCACGACCGCGGCGATGGCCTCGGCGGCGGCCAGCTTCATGCCCTCGGTGATGTCGGTCGCCCGGGCGTCCAGGGCGCCCCGGAAGATGCCGGGGAAGCACAGCACGTTGTTGATCTGGTTGGGGTAGTCGCTGCGCCCGGTGGCGACCACCGCCGCGATCCCCTCGGCCGCCTCCGGGGCGATCTCCGGGTCCGGGTTGGCCAGGGCGAACACGATGGGGTCGGCCCGCATGGAGCGCAGCTCCTCGG
>JAJPHE010000068.1 GCA_021325435.1 Actinomycetota bacterium
CGCACCCGTCGACCCGAAGAAGCGGGCGTCCCCGAAGCTGAAGATCCCCCCGTCCGCCGCCACCAACCAGTAACCCCCACCATCCGGGGTCGAAGCCATCCCCACGACCGGCTGGGCCAACCGGATCGCCCCCGTCGAACCGAAGAACCGGGCGGCACCGAAGGTGAAGATGCCGCCGTCCGCCGCCACCAGGGTGTAGCCCGAGCCCCCGCCCGGCTCGGAGGAGCCGGTGCCCACCAGGGAGACGCTCTGGGGGCTGCCCGGGGCGTTGTCGGCGAACACCAGGGCGGCGGTGCGGGTGCCGGCCGCCGACGGGGTGAACGAGACCGACACCGAGCAGCTGGCCTGGGGGCCGACCCATCGGCCGGTGCAAGCGTCGGAGGTGACCTTGAAGTCGGACGCGTTCGGTCCGGTGATGCCGACCGCCGACACCTGCAGGGCGCCGGTGCCGCTGTCGTTCAGGGCGGCGACCTGAGCCGGTCCGGTGACACCGAGGATCTGGGGGGAGAAGGACAGCGAGGTCGGATTCGGCGTGGCGCCGGCCGCCCCGCCGTGGGCGGCGACCGTGCCGGCGGCGGCGCAGATGTCGGCGGCCACCTGAGCTCCGACGGGACTGCCGAGGCCGGTGGCGAGGTCGTACCCGGGTCCGGCCGGCCAGCGGCCGGCGTTGCTGGCGGTGAAGTCGTTGTTCCCCGAGGTGATGTCGTGAAAGGCGGAGGCACCGGCCTGGTAGAGGGCGGGGTCGACCATGCCGGCGCGAGATGAGTTGGTGCAGGACTGGTTGGCCAGGGTCACCAGGGCGGAGACGACCGGGGTGGCGAGGCTGGTTCCTCCGGCCACGATCCACCCGACGCTGTTGCAGTCCCCCACGGTGCAGTAGCCCGGGTAGCCGTGGGCGGGGTCGGCCGAGGCGACCACGTCGGGCACCTGCCGGCAGAACCCGGAGGAGGCGTGGCACGGCGCGCCCGACGACAGCCCGATCACCGCGCTCTGCTGCCACGACGGCATGGGCCAGAACGCCGAGATGCCTCCGCCGCCTGCGCCCTGGGCGTTGTTCCACGCCGTCTCGGTGACCGGCGAGATGGAGCTGAGGGAGCTGCCCCCGACCGAGGTGACGTAGGGCTGCGAGCCCGGGTCGTCGACGGCGAGGACGGTGTTGCCGTTCTGGGGCGTGTAGCAGTCCTCCGAGCCGGTGTCGCCCGCCGCAGCCAGGACGGTTTGGCCCTGGGCGGCGGCCTGGGCGAAGAGCGACCGCTCGGCCACGGCGGCGTCGGGGCCGATGACGGGCTCGCACATCCCCCAGCTGGTGCTGATCACCTGGACCCGGTCCTCGTTCACCATGGCGGCGTAGGTGTCGTAGACGCCCCGCACCGTGTTGGGGCCCTCGTAGACGAGCACGGTGGCGCGGGGGGCGAGGCCGGTGAGGACCTCGAGGTCGATGGTGGACTCGGCCGTGCCGGTGCCGACCGGGGCGCCCCCGTCGATGGGCACCCGGGTGAGCGAGGTGGCCGGCAGCCCGAAGCACGACTGGTAGGAGGCGACGTCGGCGTCGGCGTAGTCGCCCAGCTCGAACATGCCGATGGTCTGGCCGGTGCCGTCGGCGCCTTGGGCGTACAGGTCGGACAGGCCGTAGGCCTTGGCGATGGAGGAGGGCGGCCAGTCGGCGGGGGACGATTTCACCGAGCTGCACCCCGACGCCGCCGTCGACGTGGCCCGGGCCGAGGATGGGCCTGCTGAGGACGTGACGTGGTGGGCCGAGGGAAGGTCGTCGAGGCCGAGCACCGCCTCCACCCCGGCGGGGAGGCGGGCCGGGCCCGTGTTGGCGTAGGCCAGCCGCCCGCCCAGCCGGTCGGCCCGGATCGGGGTGGAGAAGGCCCGCTCGACGGCGCCGGCGGGGCCGGTCGCCGTCAGCGACAGGCGGTTGGCCGCCAGGGGGCCGGGGCGGAGGCCGGCCGCGGCCAGCTGGGCCCGGACCCGGTCGACGGTGGCGGCGGGGGCCCCGAAACGGCGGGCGAACTGAGTGGGCGACAGGAACTGGTGATAGCTGGGAGACCCCGGCGTCGACACCTCATCCACGAACCGGTCGAGGCCGGCCGCCGGGGCGAGCTGCACCTCCACCGTCAGGGGCGTCGAAGCGGCCAGCGCTCCGGCGTCGGTGACACCGGCGGGCAAGCGGGGGGCGGCCTGGAGGGCGGCGGCCCCGGCGCTCGTGGCGGGCCGGCTGATGGTGGCGACCGCCGCGGAGGGCGCCGCCACCAAACCAGCGCACACCAGGGCGGCGGCCAGCAGAGCGCGCCGGGCGCGCCGAGCTAGAGCTGTCCGCGCCGCGAGCATTTGCCGTCCCATCGGCTGTCGAGCATGCCTCTTGAGCGGCCGGCCCGGCCCGTCAGCAGGCCCGCCCACCCAGGAACTGCGGGACAACCCGAGTGGCCGCCCTCGCTCGACGCCATCCGGAGCAACGCTCAGGTCCGCTCGACACTCCGCAGCCCCCGATCGGCCGTCCAGGACTCGACCACGAGCCTGGTGGCTTCGGGGTCGAGCCGGGTGATGACGACCTCGGCGATGTCAGCGACGAACATGTCGCCGTCGGGTTGCTCGCCGCCGGTCGCCCCCGCCGGCACGGCCCGGCCGCTGATCTTGGCTTCCCCGGGCCAGGCGGCCTCGTTTCCCTCCTCGGGGTGGAGGGTGGGCCCGTGCAGGGCGAAGCGGGGATCTCTCTTGAGGTCAGCCCCCTTGCGGGCGCCGCTCATCGAGCCGAACCGCAGCTCGCCCCCGACGAACTCGCACTCGATGCCGGAGATGCGCGGCGAACCGTCGGCCCGCAACGTGGCGATCGTCTTGTGGCGGCCGGCGTCGAAGAGGCGGCGCACCCGCTCGGCGAAATCAGGCTCCGCTTCTTCGATCGCCTTCCACGCAGGCACGACGCCAGAGCGTAGGTGCTAACGGTCAGCCGGCAGCGCCGAAGGTCACCTCGGCGGTGGGGACGGCACCCGCCCGACGACCGGGAGCAGCCTGGCCCTGCCAGTAGAGGTTGGTGTGGGCGATCACCTGGTCGGGCGGTGGCGCGCCCCACCGGCTCAGGTCCTCGGTGGTGTGGGCGTCCGCCACCAGGGTCACGTCGTAGCCCCGCACGAAGGCGCCGTGGATGGTCGAGCGGATGCAAGCGTCGGTCTGGGCGCCGGTGACGACCAACCGGCCTACCCCCCGCGCCGCCAGCAGCGACTCGAGGTCGGTGCCCTCGAAAGAGTCACCGAAGCTCTTGTGGACCAAGGGCTCAGACTCGAGCCGGGCCAGCTCCGGGACGTACTGCCAGCTGTCGCTCCCCTCGACCAGCTCGTCGTCGGAGTGTTGCACCCACACCACGGGCACGTCCTCGGCGCGGGCCTTGGCCACGAGCACGTTGATGTTCTCGATGACACCGTCGCGGTTGTGGGCGCCGGCCACCACGCCGTTCTGGACGTCTACGACGAGGAGAGCGGCGTGGGGCCGATCAGGCAGGGTCGTCACGGAAACCCACCTTAGGCACCGCCGGTGCGGCGCCGGGCGGCGGCCAGCACGGTCACATACTCCTTGGTGACCGAGCCACCGAGGAGGTCGTCGACCAACCGGCCCACCCCCGCCAGCAGCTCCTCTCGCCGCTCCGGCTCCATGAGGGCGTAGGAGGACTGGCTGGCCAGCATGTCGACGTAGGCGTCCCGGGTGTAGGTGGCCGTCCACGGGTAGGCGGTGACGACGGGCGGGTCGAACAGCTCCGACACGTCCGGCACGGCGCCGAGCTTGCGGTCCACCCGGGTCCACACCGCGGCGATGTCTCCGCCGGCAAGGGCGGTCCGCTCGATGTCGGCGGCGGCCGCGAAGCTCCAGTCGCCGACCTCCGGGGCCAGCGACCGGTGCAGCTCCCTCACGGCGGGGGCGAACGGCTCGGAGTTGTGGCTGCCGCCCGAGGCGTGGGTGTTGGTGACCAGTCCCAGCCACCCTCCGGCCCGCAGCAGGGACGCCGCTTTGGGATAGCCGACGGCGGGGTCGATCCAGTGGAAGGCCGTGGCCGACACGACCAGGTCGTAGGTCGCCGCCTCGCCCTCGTAGGCCTCGAAGGCGACGTTGACGATCTCGACGTCGGGGAAGGCCGCCAGGTTCGCCCCGGCCAGGCGGGCCAGCTCGGCGCCCAGCTCCAGGGCCACGATCGACGCCCCGGTGCCGGCCAGGTCGCGGGTGAGCTGGCCGGTGCCGCAGCCGATCTCGAGTACCCGCGACGACCGGTCGACCCGGCACCGCCGCACCAGGTCGGCCACCGCTTGGTCCGGGTAGCCCGGTCGGGCCCGGTCGTAGAGGGCGGCGATCCGGTCGAACACGGCGGCGGCGGTGACCCTCGGGTCGCCCAGGCCCCGGGGCAGCGGGATGTACGGGGCCGGTGCGCCCACGCCGGCGGCGGCCACGGCGTCCTCGCGCCGCTCGTAGCCGCGGATGTCGGCGATCTTCCCGTCCACGACGGCGAGGACCTGCCACCGGTCGACCTCGGCTCCCCCCCCGGCGCTCACCTTCAGCCCGACGACGATCTTGTCGCCGGCGGCGAAGATCTCACCCACCCGGGCCCGCTGTCCCTCCGCCCTCCCCCGCCGGTACCAGGCGAGGACGTCGTCGCGCGTCCGGCACGGCGGCGAGGTATCACCCGGCGCGCCCCACTGCACGGCCGGGTGGAGCAGCTCGGCGTAGGCGTCCAGGTCCGCCGCCTCGAGGGCGTCGCGTATCCGGGCGGCCAGCTCCTCCACCGGCCCAGTGTGGCCTAGATGTGACGGATGTGGGCCCTCAGGTTCACCCAGTGCGGGTACCCCGCCGAGCCCAACCGTCCCGCTCCGGCCGAGGCGCCTCCGCTGCTCATCGCCACCAGCATGGCCCGGCTCGGCGACGCCGGCGGACCGGCGCAGCCGGTGGTCTGGTGGGCGACGAGGGTCTGGGTGAGCATGTTGGACCCGGACGGATAGGTGGCCTCTCGGGCGCTGGACGGAACGGCGTAGACGGCGCACCCCGACGAGTCGTAATCGACCGAGGCGAAGTCGAGCAGCGACCGGCCGTCGTCACCCTGCTGGGTGCAGAAGATCCCCGACACGCACACTTCGCCGTAGCGGATGGGCTCGGGGATGACGTAGCTGTAGGAGAACGCCGGCTTGCCGGGGCCGAACAGGTTGGTCGACACCGCCGTCTTCAGGTACCAGTTGGCGGTGGCGTCGTTGGGGTTGTCGCGGGTGGTCGACGCCACGTACCCGATGACCACGTGGCCGGGGCTGGGTGCGGCGATCCAGGGCAGCACCGCGCTTCCGTCCTGGGTCTGGCTCACGCTGACCGGGTGGGACCAGTGCTTGCCCCGGTCGGTGGACGATGACAGGTAGAGGGTGATCGGCCCTTCCGGGGCGCCGGAGTGGTCGGTGTCGTTCTGCTGGGACCAGACGGTGTAGAGGTTGCCCATCGGGTCGCCCGCCATCACCGGGAAGATGTTGGCCACGCTGTCCCCGTCGGGCAGGGCGACGATCGGGTAGGACTTCCAGCTGCTGCCGTCCGGGCTCACCAGGGCGTAGAGGTGGTCCATCGGGCCGCTGGTGCCGTTGGCCAGGTTCTCGGCCGTGGTGCTGGTGGCGCCGGGCATGGCCACCCCCCCGCCGGGCAGGGCGACCTGGGGCCCGACGATCGTGTTGGTGGCCGAGGTGACGAACAGCCCCGGGTTGTTGGCCGGCACGATCGGGGCGCAGTCCTGCTCGGCCGCGCCGCTGGCCGGGCCCTGGCACTCCCAGAACTCCTGGGTGGCGAAGTCGTGATAGGCGAGGAACAGCGTCTGGGGCCCGACGGCGCCGCCCCCAAGGGCCAGCCACTCGCGGTCGGCGGTGGTGTTGCCGGCGGGCGGCATCTGGGAGAACGTCGCCCCCTCGTCGGTCGACTTGGCCAGGTTGATGTCGGCCGCCGCCAGGTCGGCGACGTACACGCCGCCGGCGCCGTCCACGATGACGTGGGAGTCCCCTCCGCCGTCGCCCAGCGACACGTTCTGGTACTGGTACCCGTGGGGCCCGGAGCGCCACAGGTCCACTCCCCCGCTGCCGTTGCCGGTGCTGATCGGGTTGAGCAGGGACGGCACGCCGACCGGCGCGGTGACGAACACGGTGTTGCGGGCCTTGGGGTTGTTGCGGTCGACGGCGATCGACGGCTCGCCGTCGCCGCTCTGGGGCAGCGTCACCGGCCCGTTGCCGAAGAAGGCGGTGCCGACCTTGGGGACGTCGCCGAGCGACACCGAGCCGGCGAAGCTCACCCCCTGGTCGACGCCGACGCCGGCCACGCTGGTCACCAGGGGCGAGGAGACGGTGATGCTGTAGGTGCTCTCGCGCACGTCAGCGAGGGCGACCCGCTGGATGGCGCCGGTCTTGGCCACCTTGGAGGAGCGCAGGTAGGTGCCGTCGGCCTTGTCGAGCTCGACGTTGACCGAGTCGGTCTTGGGGTTCTTGGGCCAGGCCCGCACGTCGAGCAGGGAGTCGCGCCCGGCGGGGATCCCCACCAGGCAGACGGTCTTGGTGAACGACGTGGTGCCGCTGATCGGCACGGACTTGCCCCAGGCGACCGTGAGGTCGCAGCTGCTGGCGGCGCCGGCGCTGATCGGGGCGCCGACGAGGGCTCCGACCAGGGCCGAGGTGCCGACGAGGGCGAGGGCGCCCCGCCTCCCCATCCTCAACACCCGACCTGGGCCGACACGCCGAGCGACGGGTCGATGCCTCGCGGGGTGGCGGCGGAGTCGGCCACCAGCCCCAGCCCGGCCCACGTGTCGGTGGCCACGTTTGGATTGCCGACGTCCTCTTGGACGAGGGCGAACGGATAGGCGAGCTGGGCGCCGGGCGGCGGTGAGCCGACCTCGGACAGCGGAGCGGTGATCGTCAACGTGTTGGCCTTCACGGTGTAGGTCGCCTTGGTCGAAGGGTTGTTGGTGTAGGTGTAGGGCTGGTCGGCGCCCGACGAGGTCGACGACCCGGACGAGACGGTGATGAGCCCGGCGTTGTCGAAGTGGGCGTTCAGGTACCACACGGTGGGTGTCTTGCCCGCCGGGCCCCAGGACCAAAGCAGGTACAGGTCACGTCCCGCGGTCGCCGTGGGCGGGTTCAGGGCGGTCACGGCCGGGCCGGTGAAGGTGGCGGTGACCGTCGTGCGGCGGGCCGACAGGGTGGCCTGGTCGATGTCGAGGCCGGGGTCGTCACCGAGCTGAACGTCCACCGGGTCGGTGGCGTTGTTGGGCGGGCTGATCAGCACGGCCGTGCACTGCGGTTTGGCCGGCCCGGCCGACGCCGACCCCGACAGGGTCGGCAGCCCGCCGAGGATGGCCCGGATCAGCTTGGCCACGTCGGGGGCGCCCAGGCCGCTGGTGTAGTCCCATCCGGGGGCGGGCTGGTAGGCGCCGTTGCCGGCCGGGGTCTCGGCCGCGGTGACGTCGTAGAAGGTGCCCGGGTGGTGGGCGGCGGCGGCGTAGAGGACGGGGTCGGCGAAGCCGAGGTTCCCCTGGTGGGCGGCGGCGGCCGCCGCCTGGATGCGGCTCCACATGCCGACCCACAGCGGGCTCGACAGCGAGGTGCCGCCCTGGGCGGACAGGTTGCCGTCGATGTAGATGGAATAGCCGTTGCTCGGGTTGTTGACGGCGTCGGGGCTGAGGTTGGCCACGTTGCCGGACAGTGAGGCGACGTCGGGCACCCCCCGGCAGATGGTGCCGGACGGGTAGGGGCTGCCGTTGGGCTGGCTGAGGCAGGGTTGGTCCACGGCCTTGACGCCCTTCTGGAAGGACGGCTCGGCGATGAAGTGGCTGGGGCCGCCGCCGGTGAACGTCCAGCTCACCTCGGACTGGCGCTGGGTGCGGTTGGGGTCGCCGACGGTGACGACCGTGCCGCCGACACCGACGGCGTAGTCGCTGGCCGCCGGGTAGTTGACCATCGGCACCGGCTGGATGGCGACGCCGTTGCCGGCCCCGCCGACAGGCACGACGACCTGCGGGCAGCCGCTGCCGGTGTCGCCGGCGGAGGTGAACAGGGTACGTCCCTCGATGGCGGCCTGGCGCAGGATGGCCTCCCCTCCGAGCTGAACCTCGAGGTCGTTGCCCATCTCGGTGCCGTAGGGCTGCTGGGCCAGGGGGCCGAGAAGGGCGTTGAGGGGGTCGGTCTCGCACTCGCCGAAGCTGGCGTTCATCTGGGCCGGGCCCTTGAGGTCGTTCACCCAGCTGGCGAAGTCGGCGTAGACGTCGGCGTCGTAGAGGCTCTTGGCGAAGTACATGTCGAGGCGGGCCAGGTTGGGCGCCATGCCGGTGATGGCCTGGGTGTCGATGTACCACTCGATGTTTCCGGCATTGTCGGAGTACGCCGAGCGGGGGCCCTTCTCGGTGAAGACGGTCCGCACCGGCACCTTCGGGAAGCCGAAGTGCTGCTCGAACAGCCGCAGGTTGTTGATCACCGGCGACGGGTCACCCTCGCCGAACATGCCGGCGGTCTGGCCCTGGCCCAGGTCGCCCGCCGGCAGGTCGTACACGCCCCACAGGTCGGACGGCGTGAGCGTGCCGGCGAAGCTGCCGGCCGTGCTGGCCGCCGGCGCCACCCGGGCCACGGCCGCCGCCGGGCCGGTCGACGCTGGGGCGGGGGCCGAATGGGTCGCCGGCGAGGTGGCCGGGCTGGCCGCCGCCGGCACCGAGGCAGCGCGGGCCGGCGCCGGTGCCGACGTCGGCGTCGGCGTCGGCGTCAAGGACGGAAGGGGCGGCACGGTCAGGCCGGCGGTGGTGAACCGGTGCAGCGTGTCCAGCCCCACGACCGAGGCGACGGGCAGGTCCACCGGCACCCGGGGGGCCCGGTCGTTGGCCACGAAGGCGACCCGGCCGACCTGGTAGCGGCCGATGTGGACGACGAAGAGCCGGTCCAGGGCGGCGACGGTGCCGTGGGCGGTCACGTAGTCGCCGGCCACGCCGTCGACCTTCACCCCGGCGTGGGCCAGCCACGACTCGACCGCCTTGGTCTGAGCGGCGGGCACCCCGAAGCGGGCGGCGAACTGGGCCGGGGTGAGGAAGCGATGGAACAGCGGGCTGGACGGGTCGTAGACGGCGTCGTAGTAGGCCTGCTCCCCCGCCGGGTCGGGGCGGTTGAGGAAGAGGCCGATGGTCCGCACGGCTCCGGCCCGGGCCGGGCCCAGATAGGTGGTCCGATTCAACCCGCGCAGGGCAAGGGGCACCGAGTGGGTGGCGCTGGTGCGGTTGGCGGCCATGGCCGCCGCCCCCGAGGCCAGGGTGCCCACGACTGTGGCCGCCGCCAGGGCCAGGGCGCCGAGCCGGCGGGGGCGGGCTCGTCCCCCGAGGCTCAGGGAGACCGCCCCCACCCGGGACGTGCTGGGACCCGCTGATTTCTGCACCACCGCCGCTCCTGCTCCGAATAAGGCTCCAACTGGTGTGCCTTGTAATTCGACGCCGGCGGCCGGCGGTCCTGTCAGGGCTCGAGGGCGGGCGTCACGTCGGTCTGGGAGAAGTCGTCGCCCTTGAAAAGCAAGGGCCGTCCGGTGGCTCGGGCCAGGGCGTAAGAGAAGCAGTCGCCGAGGTTCAGGCGGGCGGGGTGGCCGCTGCCCCGCCCGAAGTTGCGGTACGCCTGGCGGGCCAGCTCCGCCTGGGCGGGGGTGAAGGGCACCACCTCGATGCCGGCGGCGGCGAGCAGGTCGTCAAAGCGCCCGCCGAGCACGGGGTCCCCGTTGGCGTCGACGACTACGGCGGCCTCGAGGTAGCTGGCGGCTGACATGGAGATTTCGCCGTTGCCGGCCAGGGCGGCGGTGTAGCGGTCAGCGTCCGCCTCCTGGCGCAGGATGGCGAACAGCGCCGAGGTGTCGACGATCAACGGGGCAGGCCCTGCTCGTCGTAGAGCAGCTGACCATGGTCGGCACTGCGGTAAGGCTCGACCCAACGGGGCGCGGCGTCACGGGAGATCGCCGTGATCCGGGCGACCCGCTCCTCGAAGGCCCCACTGCCCCCGTGTTCGAGCTGATCGAGGCGCTCACGGACGGCGACGGTGACGGCCTGGGTGACGCTCTCCCCCGTCAGCGAGGCCAGGCGGCGGACCAGCCGCTCCGCCTCCGCGTTCTTGATGTTCAAAGCCATAGGAAGAAGTCTACCCTAGAGAGGAAGATCTTCTGCCTCGCCCGGAGCGCGGGAGCGGTACCAGCAGGAACCGCCCGGCAGCATCTGGAAGTAGTGGCGGGGGGAAACCATGACCATCCGTCGTCGCTCGACGCTGGCACGCGCCGTGCCGCTCCTGGGGTGCATCGCCGCCATCTCGTTCTGGGTCGCGCCCGCCGGCCGGGCCGCCACCCCGCCGGTCGACATCGTGGTGTCGCCCGCCGGGCAGGGAGCCGCCTGCAACCAGGCCCAACCGTGCTCGCTGGGCACCGGCCAGCAGACCGTGCGCCGGTGGGCCGGCACCACCCCGGTCACCGTCACCCTGCTCGACGGCACCTATCAGATGTCCGAGCCCCTGCACTTCGGGGCGCAGGACTCGGGTACGCCGTCCGACCCGGTCGTGTACCAAGCGGCGCCGGGCGCCCATCCGGTCCTGTCCGGCGGCATGACCGTGTCGGGCTGGTCCCCGGTGCCGGGCACCCCCGGGCTGTGGTCGGCCTCGGTGCCGGCGGGCACCCAGAGCCGCCAGCTCTACGTCAACGGCCAGCGGGCGCCCCGCACCACCGGGTCCCTCCCCGGGGTGTGGCACCAGACCGCCGACGGCTACACGACCACCGACTCGTCGGTGGCGTCGTGGCGCAACCCGGGGTCGCTCGAGCTGGTGTTCACCCAGGGCAACGGCTTCTGGACCGAGCCCCGCTGCGACGTGGCGTCGGTGACGCCGGCGACCGGCGGCGGCACCAACGTCACCGTGCGCCAGCCGTGCTGGTCGAACCTCCACATCCCGGACGGGCCGGCGTCGGTGGGCGTCCCGTCCGAGGACCACGACGACAACGCCATGGGTGGGTTCGAGGGCATCTCGGCCGCCACCAACCCGTCGGCCATCGAGAACGCCTACGAGCTGCTCTCCACCCCGGGCCAGTGGTATCTCGACAACCAGCGCAGCACCGTGTTCTACCTGGCTCACCCCGGCGAGGACCCCAACCAGGACCGCGTGGTCATGCCGGTGGCCCAGACGCTCGTCGAGGCCGACGGCACCCCGGACAGCCCGGTGCACGACATCCAGCTGCGCGGCCTCACCTTCGCCTACACCACCTGGTTGCAGCCGAGCAGCGACGACGGGTTCGCCGAGATGCAGGCCAACGTCACCCTCACCGGCGAGAACGCATCGGGTTCGGACACGACGTCGACCAAGCCGCCCGAGGGCACGTGTCACTACTCGGACCCCCAGACCGGCACCTGTCCCTTCGCCGCCTGGACCAAGGAGCCGGCGGCGGTCACCTTCCACGGCGCCCACGACGTGGTCGTCACCGGGGACACCTTCACCCACCTGGGGGCGGCCGGGCTCAACTTCGACCTCGGCAGCCAGGACAACCTCATCCAGGGCAACGAGGTCACCGACACCTCGGGCAACGGCATCCAGCTGGGCGGCACCAACGACCCGCAGCCGCTCAACGGCGACCCCAACGAGATCAACGACGGCAACCGCATCGCCGACAACTGGGTCCACGACATCGCCGCCGAGTTCCACGGCGGCGTCGGCATCTGGGTGGGCTACACCCGCCACACCTCCGTCGACCACAACGAGATCGACCGCACCCCGTACACGGCGATCAGCATCGGCTGGGGCGGGTGGCACACCGACACCCTCCACGCCGACAACCCCTCCATCGTCGGAGACAACAGCATCACCGACAACCTGATCTACGACTACCTCACCACGCTGGCTGACGGAGGGGCCATCTACACCAACGGCGTCCAGGGACCTGCCGACCCGTCCGGCCCGGCCGCCGACCCGTTCCTCACCGCCACCGCCTCCGACTCCCAGATGGCAGCGGGCCTGACCATCACCGGCAACGTCGCTCTGGTCGCCACCTGGTCGGAGTTCGCCTACTACAACGACGAGGGGGCCGACTACGTCACCTGGTACAACAACGTCGAGTACCAGAACCACGCCCTGGCCACCGGCGGGTGCAACACCGTGGGCCACATCCGCATCGACTCCAACTTCTGGGCCCAACCCGTCGAGGGCTACGGCGGCTACATCTGCCCCCCGCCACCGGTCGACGTGGTCGTCACCAACCACCACGTGATACCGGACCACCCGGGGCCGGGCGACATCCCGGTCCCCATCCTGCAGAACGCCGGCCTGCAGGACGGCTTCCGCTACCTGGTGACCGACCACCCCCCGATCGTCACCGGCGTCGGCCCCGGCGGGCCCGACTACGCGGCGGGGCCCGCAACCTCCGAGGTGTTGGTGAGCGGCAGCGGGTTCACCCCCGATTCCACCGTCTACTTCGGAACGCCGGGACCATCCACCCGCTCCCCTTCGGTCACGGTGCTGTCAGCCAACTACCTGACCGCCGCCCCCCCGCCGGGGGCCAGCGGCCAGGTCGACATCTTCGTCACCACGCCGTCCGGCACCAGCCCGGCCTCCAGCGCCGACCAGTACACCGTGCTGCCCGGCTGACCGGGTCGACGGGCTACGTCAGCACGTCGCGGCGGCGGAAGCTGGCGGTGGCCAGCCCCACCAGCACGGCGATGCTGAGCACCGACACCAGCACCGCCGTGGGTGACAGTCCGGTGCGCAGCGGGTCGCGGCCGATGTACTGGTAGAAGGGCGACGAGGCGCGGATGGGACCGAGCCAGGAGACGATCGAGGCGAAGCCGTTGACCAGGTAGGCGGCCACCGCCACCCCCGCCGGCACGGCCCGGGCCAGCGCCAGCCGCCCGGTCAGCGCCCCGACCAGCAGGGCCAGGGCGCCGAACTCGACGCCCAGCAGTCCCAGGTGCAGCACGGCGGCGGCGGCGTGGGCGAGGGGGACGTCCATGCCGGCGGCCGAGCCCTCGACCAGCAGGGCCAGCCACAGGGCGGTCATGAGAACGGCGACGCCGGCGGCCAGGGCGGCGAACTTCTCGAGCAGGACCCGGGCCCGGCCGATCGGGTTGGCCAGGAGCAGGTCGAGGGTGCCCCGGTCCTCCTCGCCGGCCAGGGCCGAGCCGGCGCCGATGGCGTACACCAGGACCAGCATCGGCCCCATGAAGGTCAGCAGCTCGGTGTTGAGGTATCCGGCCGGGGTGGTGAAGTCGACCCCGCCGCCGGTGGTGAACAGGGCCCGGAAGGTCTTCGGCATCTGGTCGATCAGCTTGGTGAAGGACGAGCCGCTGCCCTTCACCGACGGGTACACGCCCACGTACATGCCGACCAGCAGCACCAGCCCGATGGCCCACGCCACCATGGAGCGACGCTGGTCGCGGGCGGTGCGGGCGAACACGCTAAGCCGCATCGGCGCTCGCCTCCGAGTAGTAGGCGAGGAACAGCTCCTCGAGGTCGGCCTCGGTCACCGACAGGTCGGCCACCGGGTAACGGCCCAGCGCCTTGATCAGCCCGTCGAGTGACGGGCGGGGAACGCCGCAGCGCAGCACACCATCCTCGACGGTGAGATCGCGCACCCCGTCGAGGCTGCGGAAGGGGCCGAGGTCGACCGGTCCGGTGATCCGGGCCTCGACCCGGTGGAGGGCCTTGGCCCGGAGGTCGGCGAGGTGCTCGACGGCGACCAGCCGGCCCTGGCGGATGATCCCCACCCGGTCGGCGACCCGGTCGACCTCGTTGAGGACGTGGGAGGAGAACAGCACGGTGGCGCCCCGGGCCGTGGTCTCGCCCAGCAGCTGGTGGAACTCCTGCTGGACCAGGGGGTCGAGCCCGGAGGTGGGCTCGTCCAGGACGACCAGGTCGGGGTCGGACATGAAGGCCTGGACGATGGCGAGCTTCTGCCGGTTCCCACGCGACAGGGCCCGGATGCGCCGGTCGAGGTCGAGGTCGAAGCGGTCGGCCAGCCCGGTGGCGGATGTGACGTCGGCGGGGCGGCGGCGGAGGGCGGCGAAGTAGGAGACGAGCTCACGCCCGGTCAGGCGCCCGTTCATGGTGGGCTCGCCGGGCAGGTAGCCGGCGCGGGCGTGGACGGCGGTGCTGTCGCGCCACGAGTCGAGGCCGAGCACGGTGGCCCGCCCGGCGGTGGGCCTCAGCAGGCCCAGGAGGAGACGGATGGTGGTGGTCTTGCCCGCCCCGTTGGGGCCGAGGTATCCGAAGATCTCCCCCGGCCCCACCGTGAGGTCGATGCCGTCGAGCGCCCGGTGGCGCCCGTAGTCCTTGGTCAGTCCCTCGAGGCGGACCACGGGGTCCGGGGGCGGGTGATCGACGCCAGCCTCACCCCCGACCACACCCATGACCGCCTCCTGACGTGCCTGGCCTCATGGTCGGCACGCCCGTCAACAGGCGCTAGGGCCGAAGGTCAATCGGCGCCCAGCGCGTCCTTCACCTTCTCGCCGGCCTGCTTCAGGTTGCCGGAGACCTCCTTGGCCTTGCCCTCGGCCTCCATCGAGCGGTCGCCGGTGGCGGCCCCGACGGTGTTCTTGACCTTGCCTTCTGCCTGCTCGAGCTTGTCCTTGGCCTTGTCTGTGGCGCCCATGGGGGCTCCCTTCCTGGTTGGCTTGTCAGCTCTATGTACCCGGAAGGGGGGTCGGGCCACTCGCGCCCACCTCGAGCAGGGCGTCCTGGTCGCCGGGGCCCCGCACCACCCGGACGTCGCGGGCCGACAGGGCGCCACCGCAGGCCGAGCAGGTCATGACCGCTTCGGACACCTGGCCGCAGTCCTTGTGCACCACCTGGATGGGGGGGCCGTCGGGGGCGGCGTAGCGGTCCCCCCACTGGCGCATGGCGGTGAGGACGGGCCACAGGTCGCGGCCCTTCTTCGTCAGCCGGTACTCGTGACGGGGCGGGCGCTCGGAGTAGGGCACCTTCTCGAACACCCCCGCCGCCACCAGGTGGGCGAGGCGCTGGTTGAGCACGTTGCGGGAGATCCCCAGCCGCTCCTGGAACTGGTCGAACCGCCTCACCCCCAGGAAGGCGTCGCGCACGATGAGCATCGACCACCACTCCCCCACCACCTCGAGGCACTGGGCCACCGAGCAGTGCATGTCGGCGAAGCTCTTGCGTTCCACCCCAACCAAAATAGTGGGTTGCGTCATAGAACTCAAGGGCACTACAGTCAGTCCCATGACAGGACCCACCGTCGAGCCCTCCCTCTCTGCCGACCGCCGGGCCGTGTTCGCGGTGACGGCCCTGGGCGCCTTCATGGCGTCGCTCGACCTGTCGATCGTCAACGTCGCCTTCCCGGCCCTGGCCCGCTCCTTCCCCACCGCCCCCCGGGCTGGCCTGGCCTGGGTGATCACCGCCTACGCCATCGTCTACGCCGCCCTGCTGGTGACGGCGGGCCGCACCGCCGACCGCCTCGGCCGCCGCAAGGTCTTCTTCATCGGCCTCGGCGTGTTCACCACCGGCTCGGCCCTGTGCGGGCTGGCCCCCAGCCTGGCCCTGCTGGTCGCCGGGCGGGTGGGACAGGGCGCCGGCGCCGCTCTGCTGCTGCCCGCCTCCCTCGGCCTGCTGCTCGAGGCCTACCCCGGCGAGTCACGCTCCCAGGCGGTGGCGCTGTGGGGCGGGGTCGGAGCCCTGGCCGTGGCCACCGGGCCGTCGCTGGGGGCGGCGCTGATCACTGCGGCCGGGTGGCGCTCCGCCTTCTTCGTCAACCTGCCCGTGGGCCTGGTCGCCTGGGCGGTGGGACGGCGGGTCCTCCCCGCCGACGAGCCCAGCGGACGCCCGGCGCCGCCCGACTACCCGGGGGTTCTCCTCGTGACCGCCTCTCTGGCCGGGCTGGTGCTCGCCGTCTCCGAGGGATCCGACTGGGGCTGGACCGACCCCCGCATCCTGGGCGCCGCCCTGGGGGCGCTGGCGCTGGGGGCCGTGTTCATCCGGCGGTGCCTCCGCCACGCCGAGCCGGTGCTGGACCTGTCGCTGTTCCGCCACCGCTCCTTCAGCGTGGCCAACGCCGCCACCCTCGTATACGCCATGGGCTTTTTCGCCATGCTGCTCGGCAACATCCTTTTCCTGACAGGGGTGTGGCACTACTCGATCCTGCGGGCCGGCCTCGCCGTCACCCCCGGCCCCCTCGTGGTGGCCGTCGTCTCGGGGCCGGCCGGTCGGGTGGCCAGCCGCCGCGGCTTTCGCCCGGTGCTGCTCGCCGGCTTCGCCGTGTTCGCCGCCGGGTTGTCGTGGTACGCGACCCAGATCGGGCTGCGGCCCGAATACCTGGCCCGGTGGCTGCCGGCCACCCTCATCACCGGGCTGGGCATCGGCCTCACCTTCCCGGTGCTCAGCGCCACGGCCGTGGCCAGCCTGCACGCCTCGCGCTTCGCGGTAGGCAGCGCCGTCAACCAGACCTCCCGCCAGGTCGGAGGAGCCCTGGGCGTGGCCGTTCTCGTGGCCATCCTGGCCAGCAGCACCGGCCCCGCCTCGGCCCTCCAGCACTTCCGCCACCTGTGGACCTACGCCGCGGCCATGGCCGCCCTGGCCGGGGGCATCACCTTCCTCTTGCGCCCGCTGCGCAGCCCCGCCCCCCTGCCGGTGGTGGTGCCGGCGCCGGCCGCCCCCGCCGCCGCCGTCCCCCGCTAGCCCGACGAAAGGACCCCTATGAGCGAGACCACGACCACCACTCCCCGCCTCGACCCCGAGTCGTTGCAGTCATCGGGCGCGTTCCTCCAAGGGGCCGGGCTCGTACTCGACGAGATCTCCGGCCAGCGGGTCACCGGCCACATCGACCTCGGTCCGGACCATCACACCCCCTGGGGGATCGTCCACGGCGGCGTCTACGCCACCGCCATCGAAAGCGCGGCCAGCATCGGCGCCAGCGCCGCCGTCGGCGACCAGGGTCTCGTAGCCGTCGGCCTCACCAACACCACCCACTTCCTCCGGTCACGGCGCGACGGCACCGTCCGGGTGGAGGCGGTGGCCCTGAACCAGGGCCGCACCCAGCAGCTGTGGCGGGTCGACATCAAAGACGACACCGGCCGGCTGGTGGCCCACGGCGAGCTCCGGCTGCAGAACGTTCCGGCCAGCGGCGCCGGCTGAGGCCGCCCGCCCGCTGAGGGCGGGCCGGGGCGAGCAATGTTGCCCTGATGGGTTCCCCGCCGAGGTCCAAGCCCACCCGCCGGTGGCGCATCGGCGTGGTGCTCGCCATCGTCGCCCTCGGCGTGCTGGCGTCCCTGGTCAGCGTCCCCGGCCACCAGCAGGTCGTGCTGTTGGACCAGCTGGCCGCATCCGACGCCGCCGCCGCCGTTCGCTACCTACCCCCTCTCCGACCCCGGCCCGCCGGCCCGTGCGACCGGATCGAATCGGAGTACGAGGCGGGCAACGACCTGTTGAAGGGCCGCCGCGTCGGCTTCTACGCCCGGGCGTGGCCGAGCTACCAGGCCCTCCAGGCGCTCTACATCGCCTCGCTGTCCCCGGGGGCACGGTCGTGCCGGGCCGACCTCACCGACAACATGCGGGCCCTCGACGCCCACTACTGGGACGACACTTACGCCAGCCCGGCTGCCTTCGACCAGGGCCCGCACGCCTTCCACCTGCCGTGGGACGCACCCCGGGTGGACGACAGCCTCTGGCTGGGGCTGGCGGCGACCCGGGCCTACACCCTGACCCACGACCGGGCTTTCCTCGAAAGAGCAGAGGCGGTCTTCCGGTTGGCGGTGGGCAACTGGGACCCGAGGAAGGGCGGCGTCTACTGGGAGTACCACACGTCAGGGGCGACCAACCACGACAAGACGGTCGTGTCCAACGCCCCCGCCGCCCTGCTGGGGGCGGCCCTGTACTCGCAGACCGGCGACCAGATCTACCTGGCCTGGAGCGAGCGGATGGTGGACTGGGCGGAGGCGAACCTGCTCGACGCCCAGACCGGCCTCTACAACGACCACGTCGACGACGACGCCCGTCCGGCCAGCGTCGGCACCGCCAAGTTCACCTACAACCAGGGCGTCATGGTCGGCGCCATCGCCGCCCTCTCCGTGCTGGACCCCGGCAGGTACCGGCTCAGCGACGCCGTCGACCTGGCCCGGCGATCGATGTCGTACTTCGCCGCCCATCACGCCTACGGCCAGCCCAGCTTCGACGCCATCTGGGCCGACAACCTGCTGGCGACCGCCGGCCTCTACCGCAACGCCGCTTTCACCAACGAGGCCCGGTCAGCGGTCGAGCTGGCGTTGAAGGCGGAGCCCGGCGGCGGCAGCCTCATCGCCGACGGCAGCGACACCGCTCTCACGGAGTTGGCCCACCTGTCGGCCAATCGCTACCTGCAGCTGTCCTATGTGAGCTCAGGCCCGGTCCCGAGATCCGTCAGCCAGGCTGGCTGACGTTCTCCTGAACCGCCACGGGAGCGACGGCAACTGAGGGGTACACCAGCCCTTCCTCCTCGTACAGCTGCTCCCCGATCCGGCGGGCGCGCTTGCTGAACCAGATGGTGAAAGCGAACAGCCCGCCGAAGACGGTGCCGGCCAGGGCAGGCGACGCGGCCAGGAACGGGCCGGTCGGCAACACGACCGCCAGCACGACCCGCAGCCCCGCCTCGACCATCAGCCCCACGCCCCAGCAGGCGGTGATGATGGCGAACGTCCGGGGGGCGGTGGGCATCTCATAGAGCTCGTCGTAGGCCCGGAGCTTGTCGGGGTCGTTGCCGGCGGACAGGGCCCGGCCGATGAAGAACATGATCGGGCGCGGCCAGAACAGTGACGCCAGGCACGCCACCCCGAACATGGCGGTGAACGCCGAATCCCTCACCTTGAGGACGAAGGCGCTGCCGCCCAGCGCTACCGAGGCGATGATGCCGGCCACGAAGCCGAACAGGACGATCAGCCCGATGGGGTCCACCCGTCTTTTGCGCAGCCACTCGATGAGCACCCAGGCGGCGGCCGGGGCGCCGGCGATCATCAACGCCGGCGCGTCACCGTGAACGTGGCTGCGCACCATGTAATAGACGACCAGGGGGACGATGGCCCCGCCCACCACGCTCGGCGCCATGGCCCGGGGCGACGGCGCCCCCGGCTCCCACGCCGGCTCTGCGACGGCTTCGGGCCCACGTGGTTGCATCATGTCTCTCCTAAGCTGGGCGCCGGGGCCCATCATGAGACATTTCGGGGGCGTGCCTCACACCTCCTGCCCTGGTCAGAGGCCAGATCCCCCGAATGACCACACTCTGCCACCAACACCTGCACACCCGACCAGGCTCGCGGTCATGGTTGCGGCGGTTGCCACCTATGTTCTCTTGGTGATCCGAACGGGCCGCCTGCGGTCCGCCGCAGCCGTAGTGATTGCGGCGGTGACGTTCAGCGGCTGTTCGTCCGGGGCCATCCCCCAGGCATCCACCAGCCCACCGGGGACGGCCGCCTGTGCCCGTCCCCTTCCTCATTCCGCCGGCCAGTCGTCCCAGTCCATCTCCTTCGAGAGCGTGACCCGCACCTACCAGCTCTACGTGCCGACCTCATACGACGGCCGCCGCCGGGTGCCGGTGGTGTTCGAGTTCCACAGCTACGGCTCCAACGCCAGCCAGCAGATCCTCTACGGCAACTTCGAGCCGCTCGCCGACCGCCACGACTTCCTCGTCGTCGCCCCCGACGGCCAGGGATCTCCCCGCCAGTGGGGACTGGTGGGCGGTCTCGTGCCGGGCGGCCAGGACGACGTGGTGTTCACCCTCGCCCTTCTCAGCCACCTCGAGCACCAGCTGTGCGTCGACAGCGGCCGGGTCTACGCCACCGGCATGTCCGACGGCGGTGTGATGACCTCGGTGCTGGCCTGCCGGGCTCCGAGGCAGTTCGCCGCCTTCGCCACCGTGGCCGGCAACCTCTACGGCATCGGCTGCACCACCTCGAGCCCTCCGGTGCCGATGCTGATGTTCCACGGCACCGCCGACCCGACCATCCCCTACGCCGGGGGCCGGGTGACCTGCTGTGGCAACCCCACCTTTCCGTCGGTGGCGTCGGTAACGGCCTCGTGGGCCTCACACGACCACTGCAACCCGTCGCCCACGACCTCGTCACCGTCGGCCGACGTCAAGCTCACGTCCTATTCGGCATGCGCGCCAGGGTCGACGGTCGAGCTCTACACCCTGGTGGGGGACGGCCACACCTGGCCGGGGTCCTCCTTCCCGCTGCCGGTGCTCGGCGCCACCAGCACGGAACTCAACGCCTCGGCGACGATCTGGTCGTTCTTCGCCGCTCACCGCATCTGAATCCGGACGCCGTGGGCGGTGGGGCCGGCCCCGGGGTGTTAGGGCACCGCCGGGGCCAAAGCACCGTGGCCGACTCAGCCGTTGATGTACTCCATCCCCTTGAGGATGCCCGGCATCGCCGTCTCGAGTTCGAGGACGACTCTCGATTCGAGCTCGAGGAACTCGCTCAGAGCCAGGCTGATCTCGAGGCTGAACTGGTGGGCGGCGTCACCGTCAGCCGCTCTGACGACCGTCGACCCGCCTGACGCGTCAGCGTTGATGTACCAGTTGATCCGCTCAAGATTGGGGTCCTCGGCCATCCGAGCCTCGATCTTGCCCCAGGTGCTCATCATTCGGTTCGCCTGCTCCGGAGAGAGCGGGCGCGACTTCCACGTGGTCTGAACCAGCATCTTGCTGTCCTTCCCGGGCCGCCGGGTGCGGGCCTCAGGACCCGAGTGTGCAAGGTGGTCGTCGCTGCCTCAATGGCTCGTTCTAGGCATGACAGCCGACGAATGGAGCCGACGGACCGTTGACGCCGCCTCCGACGCGAGGCCGGCGCCGGCACGACTCACGAGACGACCGCGGCCCCGCCAGGGTCAGACCGGGGTGCCCTTTTTCTGCCGGGCTGCTCCTCTCGGCCCCATGTACCGGAAGGCGTAGTCATCACCGACCAGGCCAAAACGGTCACTTCTCGCTATGGCGATATCCGCCCGAACGGTTGATGGTTACTTCCGGGCGGGACCGGGCGTCTCGCGTCTATTCGACACGGAGGACCGGATGAGGCGGCGCGTATTGCAGAAGCGGGCGGGAGTGGCTTGTCTGGCGGCGGGAGCGGTCATATTGGCCCAACCGGTCGTCGGGATGACGGCAAGCGCCCCCCAGAACGGGACGGGCACCTCGTCGGTCGTGGTGTCCCTGCCCCAGGCGACCGTCACCGATCCGACCGGCGCCAGCCACAGCGTCAACCTCGGCAGCCTGACGGTGTCGGCGGCCTCGGCGCCCAAGCTGCTCAGCTCGCTGGGCTTCTCGGGTGCGGCCGCCCTCGGCCAGGCCGTCCCGGGCAAGGCCATGGACTCCTCCCAGGGGACCGTCTCGGGCAGCGTCACCGTGCCGGTCAGCGCCGGGCCGGTGACGGGGTCGGTCAACCTCGCCAGCTACCTGCTCCAGTCGGCATCGGGCACGGCGACCGGCCAGCTGTCGGCCCTTACCGGCGGCCTCAACGTGGCCCCGCTCAGCCTCACCACCACCCTCGGCCAGCACGGGCTGTCGAGCCAGGTCAGCCCGACCCAGGCGGTGTCGTCGCTCGGTGTCAACAGCCCGGCGGTCTCCCTGAAGCTGTCGGACCTGCTGCCGGCGAACGTGCTCAACGGGCTGCCCCTCGGGGAGATCCTCGCTCTGATCAGCAGCCTTCACCTCAACGTGGGCGCCACCTTGCAGTCGGAGATCTCCCAGGTCCAGGCGACTCTCACCACGCTGCAGCAGCTGTCGACCGACACGGCACAGCTGTCGAGCGCCGAGAGCCAGCTGAACTCGCTGATCGCCTCCAACACCCAGATCCAGCAGGCTCAGGCGGCGGTGACCAGCAACCAGACCGCGCTCACCACGGCGCAGAACGCCCTCAGCGCCGCCCAGAACACCCTCTCGGTCGACCAGACGGCGGCGCAGACCGCGTGCGCCGGCCCGCTGAACGGCACCCCGGGCTGCACCACCGCCCAGCAGCTGGTGGCGACCCAGCAGGCCACCGTCACCACCGACCAGGCCAACGTGACCAGCGCCCAGAACCAGCTGGCCACCGACCAGGCCACCCTCAACAGCCTGCTCAACGCCTCGCCGGGGTCGACGCTGGCCACCGTGCAGGCTCAGGTGAACAGCCTGACCACGACCATCAACGGACTGCTCAGCACCCTCAGCGGCCAGCTCGGCTCGCTGCCGGACCTCACCAGCCTGGTGAAGAACCTGGTGGCGGCACTGGGCAACGCCCCGCTGGTCAGCCTGGGCAGCGTCGGGATGACCATCACATCGACGGCCAACAGCCTGTCGGGGTCGTCCTCGGTGACCTGCACCCCGGGCGGTCTCACCGTGCTCGGTAGCACGCTGCCGGTGCCCGACTGCCAGACCCTCTCCAACCTGCTCGCCTCGGTCAGCAGCCAGGTAGCCGGCGCCCTGGCCGTCCTACCCGCCGCCGTGCGTCCCTCGGTGACGCTCAGCGGGCTGGCCCCGACCAGCACGGGCACGTCGGCGCCCAATGCCAAGGGCGTCACCTCCTCGAGCGCCGGGCTGTCCCCGCTCCACCTGGCCATCGGGGCCATCAGCCTCAAGGGCCTGGCTGACCAACTCACCTCTCAGCTGGAAGGCGCCCTGTCCCAGGTGCAGGCGGTGAACAGCCTGATGGTCCGGGCTCCGAGGCTGGCCGCCAGGGCCCATGCCGTCACCGTGCCGGCCGGGCTCAGCGCGCTGGTGAGCAGCGTCCAGACCCAGCTTCAAGCTCTGCCCACCGGCAGCGCCCTGGCCGGCCTCTCCACCGTCGGCCTGGACACCACCATGGTCGGCATCGGCACCCAGTCGAGCTTCCAGCCCCTGCCCGCCACGGCGGCTCCTTCGTCTGCGCCCACCCCGGGCGCCTCGGGTGGGACGGGCTCGCCCGTCGCCCCCGGCTCCCTCCCCCACACGGGCAGCAACAGCCTGGCCGACCTGGCCGCCGGCCTGCTTCTGATGGTGGTCGGGGCAGAGCTGCTCACCATCACCCGGCTGCGGGAGGCCGCCGCCCAGCGGCGCCTGGCCCGGGTGACGGCCCGCAACCTGACCAGCTGACATAGAAAAGACCCCACGGAGGCGGCCTGGCGTACGCCAGGCCGCCTTCGACGCGCCTTGCCCAGGTGGAGCCCACCCAGGCGCCGCCGATCTAGTGGGACGGCACCGGGCCGCTCGTCAGCGTGCGCCCCGTCGATGCGCCTCAGGGCCCGTACCGCTATTGGGTCCTCCGACGCTGGGGTCCTACCGAGGTTGAGGTCCCTCCGCCCGGGCGGCGAGAGAGACCAGAGACGGCGACAGGGCCAGCCCCAGCTCGTCCATGGCCGACCGGGCCCGCCTAACCATCAGCACCGCCTTTGACAACCAGCCCCGCTCCACGAGGAGCCGGGCGGCGAGGTCGTAATGAGCCTCGTTGTAGCGGTCCAACTCGATGCTCTGTTCGAGGAGCCGAACGGCCTCACGGACGTCGTCAGCGTCAACGGCGGCGGCGACGAGAATCTGGAGCATGTCGATGTGGCGGCGAAGCAGCCGCTCACGGATGACAGTCGTCCACCCGGCGTAACGGTCGGCCGGCAGGAACTCTCCGCGGTAAAGCTCGATGGCGCGCTGAGCGAAGCTCGCGGCCGGCCGCCCGGCGGCGAACTCCGCCGCGGCCTGGTTCACCACCGTTTCCAGCTCGAGGACATCGACGACGACGTCGGGGGAGATCTGGAGCATCTCGCCGTCGCGCAGAACCACCTCACCGCAGGCGGCCCGGGCCCGACTGAGCACGTTGCGCAGGCGCCGACGCGCCTCACCGGGCTCGCCGTTGGGCCACAGCTCTTCTCCCACTTGGTCGAGCGAGACCTTCTCGAGGGCACAGACCATCTTGACCAGAAGGCCGGCGGACCCTCTGGGGGTGCAGTCGGACTCGCCCCGGAGGACGGCGAAGTCACCCAGCAGGCGGACTTCCGTCGTCGAGCCGGGCGCCGGTGATGGCCCGGGGACCCCCTGCCCACGAGCATGAGACGGGACGGCGGCCTGTCCGTTGCTGGCGACGGCGATCTTCACCTGGCGGTGCTGGCTCGGGGTGAGCCGGTACTGAAGAGCCGGCCCGATCAGGGGATGGGCGAGCTGGGCCCCTCCTATGCCGTTGCGAACGAGGCCCCGGTGGTTGGCCTCGTCCAGGGCTTCATCGCCAACGCCCAGGGTGCCGAGCACCGAGCTCAGCGCGTCCGGATCGCGTTCGGTCATGGCGACGGCCAGAGTGGCCAAGCCGGTGGAATCATCGATTTGGGCAAGATCGAAGGCCGTGGTCACTCGTTCGCCGACCGGCAGGGGGTCAGGAATGGGAGCCACGCCGGCGAGAACGGCGGGGGTGAGGCGGCTGACGACCTCGACGATTCCGAGCGGGTTGGCCCCCGTCAGGTTGATCAGCTGGTTCGCCACCGCCGGTGCCACCCTCGAGCCGGCGGTTGACTGGAGGAGGGCGTACACCGCCGAACTCGGCAGCGGACCGAGCGTTATCTGCTCAAGACCTTCCAGCAGACCCCGTCGGCCGTCTTCGCTGGCGGTCACGACCATGGCCACCGGCCGACCATGGAGTCGCCGGGCAGCCAGGGCGAGCACTTCCGCCGAGACGTAGTCCAAGTGGTGGAAGTCGTCCACCGCCACCAGGCACGGCTGACCGTCGGCCGACCAGCATTCGACGAGGGACTCGGCGCAACGCAACCGTGCCACCTCGTCGCCCGAGTCCGAGCTGGCTAGCTCGGGGCCGCAGTCCCATCCGCCGGGCGGCCCGGCCATGTCGGCCCGCAGTCTGCTCAGGCCGGCGCCGGGCACACCGGCCTCGGACCGGATGCCATCGAGCCGCAGCAGATAGGAGCAGACCCCAGAGGCCACCAAGGCGTCGAGCAGGGTGGTTCGGCCAGATCCCGGAGCACCGACGACGGTGATCGCCGCCCCGTCGCCGGCCGCGGCCCGGCGGACGAAATGTTGCAGCCGGGCTAGCTCCTCCCGTCGGCAAGCAAGGGTCGGCGCGCCAAGCTCAGGTTCTGTCCCCACTGGCACTCCCACCTTGGTCGCCGGCTCTCTCGCCGGCCGACGCCTTCCCTCTCCCACGTCACCTCTCGATGCCGGGGACCGCGCCTCCATTTTGACCTCTGCTCGTAGCGGATGCCTGGACGATGGTGATCATTTTTGAGCCATTGACAGCTGGGGCTGATCTGTGTGTCGACCGCAGCTTGCGTCTGGAGCGACGCTCTAGGCGGCGGCACCCGCGGCGGCGGCCACCGTCGGGCTCACCGCCGCCGGCCCTCCATAGACGTCGACGGCGGTGATGCTGGACTGGTTGGCGGCCAGGTAGGAGGCGACCGCCGACGGCAGCGACGACGGGTCGGTCAACAGCATCGGCCCTCCAGCCGCTCCGATCTGCGCACCGCCCGACAGGGCGTCAGGGAAGTTGAGGCCCGAGGCCAGGCCTACCTGCGTGGGGGCGGAGAAGAAGGCGGCGGCCGTCTTCACCGCCGTCTGGTACCTGTCCGCTCCCACGATGGCGATGGCCCCGGGGTCGGCGGTGGCCGCCGGGCCGCCGAGGGCGTAGACGGTGGCGCCGGGGTGGGCGGCCAGGTAGGAGGCGGTGGTCGGGGCCATGGTGGACCCGTCGGTGAGAAGGACGGCTCCGTGGACCCGGGAGGCGGCGGCCCCGGCGGACAGCGCGTCGGGGAAGTCGATCCCGCTGGCCAGCAGCACGGTGGTGGGGTCGCCGAGAGCGGCGGCGATGGCGGCGGCGGTGCCGTAGCGGTCGGCGCCGGCCAGCCGGACCGCTTGGAAGCCGGCCGAGCTGAGCGCTGACTGCACGGCCGGGCTGAGGGCGCTCGTGCCTCCCAGCAGGTAGACGGTCCCCCCGGCCGGGAGGACCCGCTCGATCTCGGTCTGTGTCTCGGCGTCGAGGGAAGAAGAGGAACTGAGTAGGACGGGGGCGTGGTGGGCCACCGCTAGCGGGGTGCCGGCCAAGGCGTCGGCGTACTGGTCGGAGCGGCTGAGCACCACCGCTCCGGCGCTGCCGGCGGTGGGAAATGACGCCTGCGAGACCAGCACAGCCGTATCGACGCGGGTGGACCCGGCGTACACGGTCGGGGTGATCCCCGAGCCGGCGGGGGTGACGGTGACGGTGTTGGACGGGGGTCCTGTCCCGGAGCTGTTGGCTGCCGCCACCGCGCAGCTGTATGCCGTGCCGTTGGTGAGCCCGGTGACGGTGGTGGTCGTCGGGGGCGGGGTGCCCGTCACCACTTTGGACGCCGCCGGCGAGCAGGAGACGGTGTAGGAAGTGACCGGCGAGGAACCGGTCGGCGCCGCCCAGGTGAAGGTGGCGGATCCGTTCCCGGGCGTGGCGGTCAGCCCGCTGGGAGCGCCAGGTGCGGACCCGGTTCCACCCGCGCCGCCCCCGCCGCCTCCTCCACCCCCGCCGCCCCCGCCGCCTCCACCCCCGCTACCGCCCGTGGAGGCGGCGGAGTTGGTGAGCGAGAAGGTCGCCTGGTTGGCGACACCCGACACCCGTCCCGACACGGCGTAGGTGCCGGTGGTGGCGTTGGCAGTGAAGGCCGGGGCGGTGGCGACCCCGGAAGCCGAGGTCACCCCGGCGGCCGTGTTGGTATTGGTGCCGGCGAACGTGCCGCTGGCGCCGGAGGAAGGGGCGGTGAAGGTGACGGTCGCGCCCTGGATCGGGTTGCCGAAGGAGTCGGTCACCGTGGCTTGCAGGTTGGTGGCGAAGGCGGAACCGATCGTCGCCGACTGGGGCGTGCCCCCGCTGGCGGTCACCACCGAGGCGGTGGTGGTGTTGGTCAGCGTGTAGCTGGCGGGGGTGGTGACTCCAGCCACCCGCCCGGTCACGGTGTAGGTGCCCGGGGTTGTGTCAGCCGTCAGGGGCGGGGCGGTTGCCACCCCGGAGGTGTTGGTGACGGCGGTGGCGGCGTTGGTGTTGGTGGTGCTGAACGTTCCGCCGGCGCCCGAGGACGGAGCGGTGAAGGTGACCGTGGTCCCGTCGACCGGGTTACCGAAGGCGTCGGTCACCGTCGCTTCCAGGTTGGTGGCGAAGGCGGAGGTCAGCGGGCTCGACTGTCCACTACCAGCCGTGGCTGCCACCGTCGCCGGGGCGCCGGCCACGATCGTGTAGGGCGGTGACTGGGCGGGGAAGGTGTCCGCCGACGTCGTGACGGTGAGCGGGTAGGCGCCGACCGCCGTCGGGTTCGCCACCGAGTTCGCCGTCACCGTCACCGGGTCCGAGTTGGCGATGGTCGACGTCGACAGGGTGATCGTCACCTGATTGTTGGTGGCGCTGCCCCCGGTCTTGGCCAGCTGGACGGCGGAGACGCCGTCAGTCGGGGCGGCGGAACCGTCGGTCACCGCGTAGTCGCCCCCCGTGCTGGGGAAGTCGGTGCCGGCCGGGCCGGTAAGGGTGATGGTGCCGGTCGCCGGGACGATTCCCGTGGCGCTGGTGGTGAAGTCGACCGTATAGGTGGCGCTCGCCCCGGCCGAGTCCGGCACCGGGCTGGCCGATACCGCCGCCACCGAGTTGGGAGCGCTGTAGGTGAAGACGTCGTTCGGGCCGGTGGCGCTGGTGCCGTTGACCGTGGTGACGGTGATGTCGACCGGTCCGGCGAAGGTCGACGCCGGGCTGGTGGCGGTGATCGACGTCGGAGAGCTCACCGTCACCGATGCAGCGGGCACACCGCCGAAGCTGACCGCCGAAGTGGGAGTGAACTCGGACCCGGTGATGATGACGCTGGTGCCTCCGGCGGCCGGCCCCGTGGCCGGGCTGACCGAGGTCACCACGGGCGGAGCGAAGGTGGCCCGGGCCGCGCCCGTCGCCCAGGAGCAGCCGGTCGTGGTGAACCCGGCGCTGTCAGGGCTGGCGCCAGTGACGGCGTACTCCCCCGACACCCAGACATCGGAGGGATCGGCCGGATCGGTGGCGGCAAAGGAGTAGTCACCCCAGCGGCTGCCGGTAGAGCTGGCCGAGAAGCCGCAGCTGGTGTCGGTGTAGGTGTCGGTGCCCGCCTCCACCGTGGCCTGCGGACGGAGCGTCCCCGCCGGGTCGCCCACTCTCTGGCCGGCGACCTCGAAGCTGGGGTAGGCGCCCGAGGTCGAAGCGGAGGTGCCGTAGCCGACGAAGAGGTCGCCGGCCGCGTCCATGCCCACGGCCGGGTAGTAGAGGTCGGCGCCCGAGACTCCCAGGGTGAAGTCCTGCAGGACGGTGGGCGTCGAGCCTGAGGTAGAGAGTTGGACCAGGTCCAGGCAGGGCCGGTTGGTCGTGTCTCCCGACGGCTTGCACCCGGCGTTGCCGCCCACCCAAAGGACCCCGGACTGCCAGACCGCGTTCAAGAAACGGTCGTCGCCCGTGTCCAGGGATGCCGGCTTGCCCGGCTGATCGGCAGTGGGCGAGGCCGTGGTGGCATGGATGGCGGGGTCGGCCTCGGCCTTGGCCACATTGGCCGCCGACGGTGTTCCGGTCACCGAAACCACCCCAATGGTCGGAACCGACTGGTTCTCGACCAGGTTGGTCGGGTCGGCATTGTCGTACACGAGGTATTGGGTTGTGGTGGAGGTGAGCGACTGCACCGGCACCAGCCCGAACCAGGAGCTGGTCGGCCCGAAGTGGGCTGACGCCGGCGCCGTGCCGGCGACCAGGTCGGATTTCTGCAGGACCCAGACCTCCTCACCGGCGACGGTCTCGCCCGGGAGGGCGTAGTCGTCCCAGGCCAGGGTGACCTTGTCGTCGGAGAGCCCCAAGCGCGGCTGATCGAACAGCTCCGACGTGCTCGACGCCACGCTGAACACGTCCCAGGTGCCGGTGGGGTCGGAAGATGTCGACACCGCCACCTTCACGGCGCTGGCGGTGACCACCCCTCGACCGCTGATCTGGAACGAGGTGATGGAGGCGAACCACCGCCCAGAGGCGGCGTCATACAAGACCCTGGGGTCGGAGGCGGAGAATCCGGTACCCACGGCGAAGAAGGCGGTCAGGTCGAACTTCGTCAGCAGCGTGCCGGACTTGGTCCAGACCGATCCGCTCGAGTTGAGCATCTCCACGACGTCGGAGGTGCCGACGGCGGTGCCGTTGTCGGGCGGCTCGAGGAACTGGCCACTGCCGAACCATCCCAGCTGGGTGTCGAGCCCGTCGAGGGGAAGGTTGGTCAGTGACCCCACCGGGCTCGCCGGCGTCTGGGGTAACGACATGGGCTGAGCCGACGCCGCCGTGACCGGGCTGGTCGACTTGGTCGAGTAACGGTGCAGGCTCGGTGGGGCCACCGCAAGGGGAGCGGACGAGGCTGGCAGAGCCAAGGGATCGACTCGCACCGGGGCGGGAAGGGTGGCGTACTGGGCGCCGCCGCCGACGGCTGACGCCGGGGCGGCCATCGGCAGGGCGGAGGCTGCGGCGGTGACCGCCAGCACCGCCACCAGCCTGGACAACCTCATCAATTCTCCCAATCGGTGTGAAGACTGACTATGGGCATCTATCGGCAACTCGGCCCGATCATCGAGGCCCAACTGTTGCCAGCCGCAACATAGGGCCGTGGTCCGTCCGATGGGCGGCGGCCGAGCGCGAAGCGGCCCCCCGGGATTCCGGGGGGCCGCTTACGAGATGCTGGCTCGTCACCGCCGCTAGGCGGCAGCCCCTGCGGCCGAAACCACGGCCGGGCTGATGGCGGCGGAACCGCCATAAACGTTGAGCGCCTGGATGGTGCTCTTGTTGGCCGTCAGGTAGTTCGACACCACCGTCGGGAGGGTGTTCGGATCGGTGAGCAGCATCGGCCCACCGAGGGCCCCCATCTGAGCCCCGCCGGACAGAGCGTCCGGGAAGTTCAGGCCGGAGGCGAGACCGACCACCGTCGGGTTGGTGAAGAACGTCTGGGCGACCATGACCGCCGTTGCATACCGGTCGGCACCGACGATCGGCGTGGCCGACGGGTCAGCCGCTGCGGCTGGCCCGCCCAGGGCGAACAGGGTGTCGGACGGATGGCCCGCCAGGTAGGAGGCGGTGGTGGAGTTCATGGAGCTCCCGTTGGTGAGCAGGATCGCCCCACCGACCTTGGCCGCCGCCGCCCCGCCCGCCAGGGCGTCGGGGAAGTTGGTGCCGCTGGCCAGCAGGATCGTGCCCGGGTTGCCCAGGGCCCCGGCGATCGCCGTGGCTGTCCCGTACCGGTCGGCCCCGGCCAGGCGCACGGTGTGGAAGCCGAGCGAGGTCAGGGACGACTCGACGTTCGAGCTGAGGGCGCTGGTGCCGCCGAGGAGGACCACCGTCCCGCCAGCAGGTAGCACCCGCTGGATCTCGGCCTGGGTCTCGGGGTCGAGGCTAGCCGTCGGCGTCAGCAGGATCGGGGCGTGGTTGGCCACGGCCAACGGCGTCCCTGCCAGCGCGTCGGGGTAGTCATCGGACCGGGAGAGGACCACGGCGCCGGCGCTGCCCGGATTCGGGAACGACGCCTTCGACACCAGGACGGCAGTGTCGATTCGGTTGGTGCCGGCGTACACCGTCGGGGTCACCCCGGCCTGCGGCGTGACAGTTACCGCCGGGCTGGAAGAAGGTCCAGATCCGTTGGCGTTTGCCGCGCTAACTGTGCAGGTGTAGGTGTTCCCGTTGGTGAGGCCATTGATGGTCGTGCTGGTCGGCGGCGGGTTGCCGGTGACCGTGCTGGTCGCAGTGGGCGAGCAGCTCACCGTGTAGGAGGTGACCGGCGACCCGCTGGTGTTGGTCGGGGCCGTCCAGGTGAAGCTGGCGGACCCGTTACCCGGTGTTGCCTGCAGATTGGTCGGGGCGCCGAGGGCACCTGAGGTTCCGCCACCGCCGCCGCCACCACCACCGCCGCCGGTCCCGCCGGTCCCGCCGGTCCCGCCGGTCCCGCCGGTCCCACCGGTCCCACCAGTGCCGCCGGTCGTCCCACCACCGCCTGGGGCGCTGATGAACGTGGGCGACGTCGGGTAGCTGCAGGTCGGCGGGCCGTTGAGTGCGGGGGCCGTGGTGACCGATCCACCACCGGTGTCACTCACCTTGTTCTGGATGTCGGTCTGGTCGGAGGCGGGGTATCCCCACCAGTTGTTGGTTGCGTCGGTCACGCCCGTGTTGTTGGTAACCAGGTCGTAGGGGTTGTTGGTCCACGAGGGGCTCGGAGCCGTCTCGCCCGGATTGGTGAAGCTGTTCTGGTTCGTCGTCGGGTCCTCGTCGCTCGGATTGCCGCTATACCGGATCCCGTTGACGTTGTTCCAGATGGCGTTGCACTGGACAGTGCCCTGGGCCGGGGCGTTCCTGACGAAAAGGCCGTTGCCGGCCGCGGAGACCGTCACCCCGGAAGTAGACACGCTGTTGTTGGCGATGTTCGGCGTCACACCGGAGGTGTCGATGCCGTTCGAGCCCGAACCTGACACCCAGTTGCCGGTGATGACCGGTCCGTAGGTGCCGGACGGGGTGACCGCATTGCCGGTCGCGTTGTAGCTGATCCCCTCGTAGCCACTGTCGGTCACCGTGTTGTTGGTGACCTTCGTGTCGGGGACTGCTGTACCCGTGGCCGTGGTATTGGCCTGCAGGTTCACGGCAACCCCGTTACCGGAGCCGCCCTGCATGCCATTTACGTCGTTGCCAGTGATGGTTGCGGTGTTGTCGGCAACCTGGTTGGTGTTGGTGTTGTAGCTGTTGGCATACGCCTGGGTCGAGTCGTAGATGCCGTCGATGTTCGAGTTACTCCAGGCGTTGTCGACCAGGTTGTTGCTGAACGTGGCGTCGTTGGTGGCATTACCGCTGTCCGAGCTGACGTCGTGGTAGATGCCTCCTGAGTAACCCGTGACATGGGCGCCGGTCACCGAGAACGTGTCCATTGCCGGCGCTTTGTCTCCGTATGTCTGGGCGTAGCCCTCGACGCCGTAACCGTCGGAGCCCTCCCAGTTGCCGATCGGGCTGTTGGTGATGCTGGCAGCCAGCGTCGCCCCAGCGGGATTGGCAGAGCCGCTGGTCTGCTGCCCGGAGTGGGAGTCGAAATAGGCACCAGCGTCATACCCGTAGCCCGTGGAGTTGGTCACCGCCATGTCATTGGTGGCGCCGCCTCCGCAGTAACCGCAGTAGGCGTTGGCGTCGAGTGCATCCCCGTCAATGGAGGTCAGGCTGGTGCCACTCACCGTGCCGCCGGCATGAACCGAGCCCGGCCACGAGGCCGACGAATTGTCGTAGGCGTCGGTGTATAGGGCGTCGTCATAACCCCTGACCGTGTCACTGGTCAGCGAAGGCGTGACGGCGATCACGTCGGCGTTGCCGGCCGGGGCAGCGGCTCCGTAACCGTCACCGTACAGGTAGATGCCATAGCCCCATGCGGCGCTGATATCCGTGTTCTGGATCGTCGGAGCCGAGGTGAGGGCCGCACCCGAGTTGGTGAAGTTCTCGGTGTAGATACCGTCGCCGACGGTGCTCGTCAGCTGGTCATTGGAGAACGTGGTATCGAACGTGGCCGGCTGCGAGCCGCTGCCGTACAGCTCGAGGTACACGCCGTCGCTGTAGCTGTTGATGGCCGACCCGGAGATGGTGCCGCCGACGTGGGTGCTTCCTGTGCCGCCGGGTTCGGCGTAGATAATCAAGCCCTCGTCGCCACTGGAGTCCGGCGCGTTGAGAGTCGACGTGGAGACGTTGGGCAGGATCCGGGTCTGGCCCGTTCCCTCGCTGTAGGCCTCGGTGTCGACGGCGGTGCTGTAGGTGCTGGTGATCTGGGCCTTGTTGGCGGTGAACGATGCGTCCGCATCACTGTCGCCGTTGACGGCGTCGGCGTAGTTGTACAGCCCGTCACTGGTGGCCGTCACGGTCGACGAGTCGATGACCGGATTGGCTAGGGCCGTTCCAGACCCTCCGGAGCCGGCGCTGTACGAGTAGTTCTCAATGCCGTATTCGTCAGCGCTGGCGTCTCCGCCCACCAGGCTCGACCCGTTCGTCACCGACGGGTCCGCCGTTGACGCCCCGTAGTACGACTCGGCCTCGTTGTAGAGAGCGTCGTAATAGGCATTGATGCTCACCGCCGACAGTGACGGGTTGGCGATGGCCGTGCCCGGGGAGGTGGAGTGGTCCGAACCGAAGGCGTAGTTCTCGATGCCGTAGCCGCTCGAGTCGCCGACGGCCGACAGGTTCGAGCTGGTGATCTGCGGGCTGGCGGTGCCGTTCCCGTAATAGCCTTCACCTTCGTTGTAGATGGCGTCGTAATAGCCGGCCGTCAACGTGGAATTGCTGATGACCGGGTTGGCAGTGCCGTCGCCGGGGGCACCGGAGTCCGACCCGTACGCTTCGTTGTCGAGCGCGTAGTCGGTGGCCGAAGTCAGTGTCGATCCGCTAATGGTCGGGTTGGCATTGGCTGTCCCGTAGTACGCCTCAGCGAAGTTGTAGAACGCCTCGTCTGAGCTGTCTCCAGCCTGGAGGGTCGAGTTGGTGATGCTGCCGTTGGCGTTGGCATCGCCAGGGGCGGCGCTCTCCGATCCGTACACCTCGTTGTCGAGCGCGTATTCATCGTAGGACTGGATGTTCGAACCGGACACCGACAGATTGCCCGTGCCATTGCCGTAATAGCTCTCGACGTCGTTGTAGACGCCGTACTCGTAGGCGTTCACGGTCGAGTTCGTGAGGCTGGGTGAGCTGACCGCATCACCCGACGCACCGTATTCCGACGCGTAGGTGCAGATGTATAGGCCGTCGCCTCCGGCGCCATTCAGCTTTGAGCCGGTCACACTGATATTGCTGGTGGCTGCTCCGACGTAGGATTCGTTGCAGTCAACATCGATGGCATTGCTGTCATACGAGTCGAGGGTTGACCCGCTGACCGGCATGTTCAGCGTGGCGGCGCCGGTGCCAGTCTCGATGTCGGTCGCATAGTTCTCGATGTAGATGGCGTCGTCGCCGCCCTGGCCAGCGTTGACGGTCGAGTTGGTCACCGGCACGTTGGCGGTGGCGCTCCCCGAGTACGAGTAGTCGCCCAGATCGAGGCCGTAGTAGTAGGCGTTGACCGTCATCCCGACGATCGGGGCGCTTGTCTGCACGTCCCCGCTGGTGCCCTTGGTCTCGTTGTAAACATACCAACCGTCGTCGAGGGCGGACCGGAGGCTGTCGCCGCCGCTGCCGGTGTTGATGCTGAGCAGGCTGTTACCCGGGCCGGCGTCGACGTAGTTCTTGGTGTCTAGCGCGTCGTATTCGGAGGAGATGGCGTCGTTGGTCAGGCTCAGGTCGTCGCAGGCGGCGAACGATCCGCTGGCGCAGCTGGTCGCTGTGCTGGCCCCGTTGGGGGTGGCCGAGTCCCCGGTCTCCGTGTACAGGTAAGCGCCGTAGCTGCTCCCGTCGCCGGACAGGGTGTCGTTGGAAATGCTACCGGTCAGGGTGGCGGTGCCCGGCACCGACGTGCTGCTCGAGTAGGCGGATAGGTAGAGCTCGTTCCCCGAGCGGGTCTCGGTGAGCGTGTCACCAGTGATGTTGGCAGTGACGCCGGCATTGTTCAGGCTGGGCTGGGAGCTGCCGGTCTCGCTGTAGAGGTAGAGCGGGTAGTAGCCGGTGATGGAGGAGTTCGTCACCGTGGCGCTGAACGGGTTGCCCATGATGGGGTTACCAGCGAAGTTGGTGTCGTTATAGACCGACTGCGCCCCGACGCCGGTCCCGCTCGACGTGCCGTCGTACGTCAGGTTCGAGATCTGGACGTTGGCGCCGCTGGGCACATCCCAGTAGAGGATGCCCTCTGATTGGCTGTGGTAGTTGCCGGCCATGTGCTCGACCACGGAGTTCGAGATCGGCTCCGCGTAGGTGTCGGCGGCCAGGGTGTCGCCGTAGCTGAGGGCGAGCCAGCTGATGGAGCCCGAAGGAGTGTGGCCGACCCCGTCGTAGAGGATGTCGCCCCAGGCGCCATCGGTAGGAGCGGTGCTGGAGCCGGGAGCGGCGTCGGCGGAGGTGATCGTCACCGGCGACGACTGGGTGCCGGCCACGGTGAAGCCACCCTGGACAATGATGTCGGTGTTCGACGACGGGTCTGACCCGACCGTGGCCGTGTCTGACGACGTGTCGACGTAGACGACCGTGCCCGGGGCCAGGGTCAGGGAGGCCCCGTCGGGGATGGTCAGGTCGCCCTGGAGCTCGTACCCGTTGGGGCACGAGGCCGGCGACCAAACAACATTTCCGGACAGGGTGCCGGGGGCAACCTGGCAGGATCCGGTGATGGTCGAGATTGTCTGAGGCGTCAGCGGGACGCTGGCCACCAACGGCGTCTGGCGCAGTGGCTTGGTCACCTGGGCCTTGCTAGGGGCCGCCTTGCTGACGTGAGGCGCGGCAGAGATCTTGGCCTTGGAGGGAGGCCCGGCGTTGAGCGTGGCGCTGGCAGAGCCGAGGGCCTGGCCAGCGGAGGCTTGCGGCAGCGCTGCCTTGCCCGGCTGGGAGGCGCCCACCGACGCCACCGTCACCGAGTAGGTGTAGCTGACGTTCGGCTGCGCGGTCTTGTCCAGGAAGGAGTGGGCGGGGGTGGGCGTGGGGGTCAGGTTGACGGTGGTCGTCCCGTCGCTGCGGCTGACGGTGAACGTTCTGGCGTTGTTGGGCGCGTTACGCCACTGGACGCGGATGCTCTTGCCACTGGATGCCGCCAAGACCTGCGGGGCCAGCGGCGTGGGTGCACTTGTGGATGTGGCGGTCGCCGCGCCGGCGATGCTGGGCCGTACTGCCCCCAACCCGCTCAGCAACAACGCCGACATGCCGGCTGCAGCAGCTTGGTAGAGCCGCCGCCGAGTAGCCGTAATCCTTCGGCTCTCCATCATGAATATGACTCCCCTTCACGCGGGTTGGGCTGCCGCACCTGGCGGCCTTCCTGGTGCCGCGTCACTGCCATGCCCGTGGGCAGCCCGGTCCGTTGGCAGAAGCTCAGGAGATCGTCGATACCTCGGATCTCCTGGCGCTGCCCGGTGGCTACCGCCTCTACCTCGCCGACGAACCGGCCCGCGGCCAACTGATCGTCGACGAGGCGCACGACATACGACACCAGCACAGGGGCGAGGCTAAGGACGCCGCGTACCACCTGCGCACCAGCGCTGTACCGGATAGGCCCATTTTTGGACAGCCCTATCGGACTAGTCAGTCCACCCGGACGGTTGGGGGACTACTTGATGCTGAAGCCGTTGAGCGAGTTCTGGACGTCAGACTTGCCGTATTTCCCGCTGGGGAAGACACACACCGCCCAGTAGCTACCTTCGGCGCATCCGCCCATCTTCGCCACGTTCAGCTGAGCGATGATCCACTTGTCGCGTGACAGAGCGTTCACGAACACTGCCAGATGGCCCAGGTCACAGCTACCCACGTCGCGCACCCCGCCCGAGGCGAAGAACTGGGGCTGCTCGGGAACCTGCTTGTAGTCGGAGCACCCCAACTTGTCGGCCTGCAGCTTCTGGGCAAGGAAGTTCGCCGACCCGTCGCCCGTCCGGGCGGGCAGGGCCGTGCCCGCGCTGCTCGTCGGGGTGCTAGCGGGGCTCGACGCCGGTTGGCTGCTTCCGCAGCCAGCCAAGACCAGGGCAGCCGTGCACAGACCCGGTACCACTGTTCGACGCACCCAGCGCTCCTTCGCTCGCCAACCGTCGCAAGCTATCCGCTCGGCAAGAGGCCGGAGGAAAGAGGAAGGCCCCGGCCCCCTTGCGGGGACCGGGGCCTTCCGGTCACGACTCGAACTAGCGAGACGTTGGATTAGGTGTTCTGGTCACCCTCGGGGTTGCCGACGGTGAAGCCAGTCGCCGTACCAGTGACGGCGTCCTGGTCAACGGTGCCCAGGACAGCGCTGGTGATCGCCGACTGGGTAGCAGCCGCAGCCGTGCCCAGATCCTGATAGCCCGAGCAGACCACCGTGGTGTTGGCGTTGCTGGTGGTGTTGGTGGCGCTCGTGGAACCGTTGCTGCAGCTGGTGGCCGTCAGCTCATCGCCGTTGGCCTCGTACAGGTGGAACTTGCCCACGTTGGCAACGGTGAAGAACACAGGATGGCTGAACGTGTACGTCGCCACCTCCTGAGTTCCGAACCCAGTCGCCTGCTGGCTAAGAGCCACGCTGACCAGCTGCGGGGCGTTGACCGTGCCCGGCGTGATCGACGTCGATGCCGATCCGGACGGGGTGGTCCCGAGCTCGTCAGGCTGGTTCGCCTGCGAGGCCGGCGTAGACGTGGCGGTGCTGGTCACAGCGCCGCCCTGAACGAAGGCGCCGGTGGCGTCGGCCAGCGTGCCAGCCGGGTAGTAGACGAGGACAGCGTTGTTGGTTCCGCTGCCATTGCTACCGAGGGTGCTGGTGCACGTAGCCGGTCCAGCACAGGTGGCGGCGCCGCCGAACGTCGAGGTGGCGTTGGTGCCGTGGAACACGCCGAACTTACCTACCGTGCCGGCAGCAGCCAGCGACTGGTCGAACACGTACAGCACGGCGTCATTGGCCGTCGTGTTCGAGGAGGTGTTGGCGGGCTCCAGGGTGACGCTGACCAGGTCCGGGGCCGATGTATTCGGCCCGGCGGTGGTGCTTGCGGCCAGCGTTCCGTTGCCAGCTTGGTGGGCAGCCTGCAGCGGGTTGCAGTAGGTGCTGCTGGCTGTGACCAGGCCGCCGTTGCTCGGGCACGCCTGAGCGCCCGTCAGTGCCGCCGACGACACAGTGTCGGGGCCGACGAAGGCTCGGCCGACCTGCGATGACGTCATAGCGGTGCTGCTGGGCGTGGCCGCCCCGGTCACTGCCGTGCCGGTGGCGGTCGGATTGGTGCACAGAACGGTGACACTGCTCTGGCCGTTGCCGCCACCAGCGACAGTCCCGTCGGGGGCGACCGTGTTACCAGCGGCCGGCCCGGAGCAAGACTCTGCCGAGTCATCCGGGAAGACCAGGTAGAAGCCAGCAGTTGCCCCGGATTCCGGCGTACCCGTCGGAGGCGGAGCCACACCGGCACCGGTGGTTGCCGCTGCGTTGGTCACGTAGGCCGGCTGGTCGAACGTGAACGTCACCGGAGTCTGACCAGCTGCCGTATTAGCGGAGCTGGGCGTTCCGAAGGTGACCGTGCGCAGGTCAGGAGCCGGCGTGGTGTTAGCCGTGAAGCTGCCGCTGCCGGTGGTCTGCGCCGTGCCGATGGCCGCCGATCCGTCTGGGTTGGTGGTGCCCGAGGCGGTCGTAACCGCGTTCGGACGCACCGTCGCCAGCGTGTAGTTCGGAGCCACGGTGTAGGCCGAGTTGGTGGTAGTGACGTTGTTGTTCGTCGTGGTGCTGCTGGTGTTGTTGACCAAGTTGTAGAAGGCGGTCACCTGGTTGCTGCCCGGAGTGAACGTCACCGAGCAGGCATCCAACTTGGGTGCGCTGGTCGCAGTCAGAGCCCCGCCGCCGGCGGTGTTGCCCGGACCTGACACCGTATAGGTGGTGGTAGCCGCGCAGCTGCTGGTCTCTCCACCATCCCAGTTGTAGGGATAGATGAGGAAGTCGCTAGCCGTCGCCGAGGTAACCGGCTGGGAGAACGTGTAGGTCACCGGCGTCCCCGGGGTGGCCCCGGTGTTGTTGTTGGCCGGGACCGTGGTCCCCATCTGAGCCGATACGAGTTCGGGAAGGCTGGTCAGGGCCTGATGGCCCCCCTGGCCCGTGACGCTGAAGGTCGTCGAGCTGACGACCGGCGTCGTGCTACCAGGCATGGTGGCGCTGAAGGTCAGTGTGCAACTGCCGGCAGCCTGGTTGGACGGGATGGTGAAGCTGAAGGTGCTCGTGCTCCCGCCCGTCGTGTTGCCCGAACCGGGAGTGGTGCTGGCGTTGCTCAGACCGCAGCCTGACACGGTGACCGATGTCGGCGTACCGGTGAAGGTGGCCGTCACTGTGCTCCCGCCCGGCCCGGAGGTCGGGCTGATGCTGGAGACCGTACCCGCGCTACCCGGAGCCGTACCGCCACCGGCGGTGATGACCGAGTTCACGCAAGCCGCCGGCATCGGGCTCTGGCCACCGAACAGCGGCGAGTTGCCGTGCAGAGTCGCCTTCTCGCTGCTGGCGAAATCCGCAGCGGCGGCGCAGTCGGTCGGGTTGTTGCTCACCAGCAGCGGGATGAACGATCCGACGTTGGAGCCGGTGGGCGGAGAAGCCACCGCGTTGTTCGCAGCCCACGCGGGAGCGTTACCGACCAGCGAAGCCGAAGCCAGGGCGTCGGCACCGTCGTTCTGGACGGTGGTGGTGTTGCCCACATATGTGGCGCCAGCAGCCAGGCCCATGAACTGGTTGGAGCCGCCATAGTTGGCGACCTCATCCTTGGCCAGCAGCTCGGCCGTGGCGGCACGGTTGGCACCGGTGGTGGCCGAGGTGTCGGCGTTCTTGCCCGAGTACTGGCAGGCCGGAATCGCGGCAGTGCCGCCGACCACGATGTACTTGGTGATCCCGAGCTTGGTGATCACGTCCTGGGTCGCAGCCGGGATGGTGCAGCCCGTCGAGGTGGTCACCAGGATTGGGAACTTCAGGGCATACGACAGGGGACCGGCACCGAGGGCGTCAACCAGGTGGTTGTCGTCGCCCGAGGCCAGGATCCCGGTCGTGGCTGCCCCGACGCCCGGGGTCTCGTCGATCCGGCGGGCGGTGTCGTAACGGTCAGTCCCGGCGTAGGTGGTGTTGTCCACCGTGTAACCGGCCTGCTGGAGGGCGGTCACCTGAGCGGAGGACACCGCGTTGGTACCGCCGATCACGATGATGTTCTTCACCTTGTTGGTGGAAAGACACGTCATCGTGTTCGACGGGACAGTGTTGGTGTTGTCGGTGAGCAGGATCGGGGCGCCCTTGGCCTGCTCAAGGATCGGGGACGCCAACGGGTCGGACTGGTGGCCGGGAAGACCGTCAGCCAGAAGGACCGTGGCGATAGAGCCCGTCCCTTGGGGGTTGTAACGAGCGGTGGCGATCTGACATGCCGTCCCGTAGCGGTCAGCACCCGACTGCCGATTGAACCCGAAGGTCGAATCAGCGTGGGCTGCTACCGCCAGGACCGACAAGCCCAGAGTCGCCGAAAGGCCGGCGATTACGCCGACCCCCGCTCTCTTGAACCATGCGGTTCCTGACAAATTTGCCTCCTGAAGGCTTTAAGTCGCCCGACCAGGTGCGACCTGGCCGGTTGTTTGTTTATCCGTGCGTTGCTTCGTTGCTACTCGGATGGAAAACAGCCGTGAGACCGAGCCGAAGCCGGTCAACCCGTTGTTACAGATCCACCGGTTCCTGCCTGGATGCCCTCCTTCCGCCGAAGGCTTGACTTCTCACCGCTGTCTCGACCCCGCCCAGGAGGCCGAGGATCGCCCGTCGTACCTGGGGGTCCGGCGAACAGCGGGGCAGCGTAGCCCCACCGGTGCCCTCTGCATAGCCTTTCCGCTTCGGGTCACTAGTCCGCCTTCCCGGGAGTTCGGGCCATTAGCTAGACGGACCTTCGGGGCCGGTGTCACAACGATTCCCCAACGTCCCGCCGGGCCGGGGCCGACGATACCCGCGTCTGACCTGGGATAACCGCAAATCGTCCAAAACGGACGGGGCTAGGAGCCCGAAGTCGAGGTCGTGGTGGAGGTCGAGGTGGTGGTGGAACCGTTGTCGCCACCGCCGTTGTTGGTGTGGATGATCCCGGTCCGCTGACCCGGCGGGGTGCCACCCGTAGTGGTGGTGGTGACCGTCGTAGTGGTCGTCGGCGGGATCGACGTGGTCGTGCTCGTGGTCGACCCGGTGGTGGTCGTCGTCTTGGCGGTGGTGCTCGTCGTGCTGCTCGGCGCCGACGAGGTCGTGCTGCTCGAGGCCACCGGACCGGCCGCGCTCGTGGTGGAGACCGGCTGGGCTAGGGCGTTCTGAGGAACCTGGGGCAGCTGCTCGGTGATGGTCAGCTGGAGCTGCTGGACCAGGGCCTCGAGCTGGGCGATCTTCTGCAGGGCCGCCTGGAGCAGGAAGTCCTTGAGGGGGTTGTCGGGCGAAAGCTGCTGGGCCGAGGCCTGGGCCTGCAAAGCATCCCTGGCGGCGTTGTTGGCCGAGGTCTGAGCGGCGCCCCGGTCGCCGGCCTGGGCGGCCCGGGTGGCCTGGGCGATCTGGTCGTTGACCATCTGCAGGGACTGGGCGACCTGGATGCCCTGCAGCGACGCCGGGGCCAGGCCCGGCTGCTGCCCACCGTTTCCATTGAGCCCCACGAACAGCACCAGGCCCACGACCACGGCGGCCGCGGCACCGGGCATCCCCTGCTGCCAGCGCCGGCGCCGGTGGTCGCGCTGGGCGGCCCGCTTGGCAGCCAGGCCCGCCCGCAGGGCGACCAGCGGCTCGTGGGGAACCGGCTCGAGGCGGGCGGAACGGGCCAGGGCCCGGGCCGCGGCCATCTCGGCCTCGAAGTTGTCCACGCCGGCGTCGATCTGCTGGAGCACGGCCTCGAGGGCGGCGTCGAGCTGCTCGCCCCGCTGCTGGAGCTTGCGGCGGCGGTCCGACAGGTGGCGGATGACGCTCATGGCGACTCCCCCATCAGGCGGGCCAGGTTGGCCAGGGCGCGCTGCTGCTGCATGCGCACCGCTCCGGGTCGCTTGCCCACGATCTCACCGACCTCCGCCGAGGACAGCCGGGCGCAGACGCGCAGCCACAGCACCTCGCGGTCGTCGGGCTCCAAGGCCATGAGGGCCTGGCGCACCCGGCCAGCGTCCTCGGCGGCGATTATCCGGTCGTCGGCGTTCGGCACGACCAGGTCCGCCGGGTCCACGTCGTGATCGCCCCTCGGTGTCCGTTGCACGATCCGCAGCCGGTCGTTGGCCACGTTGCGGGCGATGCGGAACAGCCAGGCCCGGAACGACTCCGCCCCACCCCGCAGCGACTCGGCCCGGTCGATGGCCCGCAGGAAGGTCTCCGACAGCGCCTCGGCGGCGTCGTCGCGGTTGCCCAGGCGCAGCACTAGGAAGCCAGTCAGCCCCCTGGCGTAGGCCTGGTACGCAGCCTCCCATGCCCATGTCTCTCCGCGCTTGGTCGCCTCGACGACCTCGTCGCCGAGTGGTGCGGGCGTTTCCGCCCGCGCGGGTAGACGGGTGCCGGGCAGGGGTGTCACAGGGTTGCCAGCCGGCGGGCGGGCCGCGGGGTCGTTGGGGAGCTCGGCGCCCTCTGCCACTAGGCCACCCCCTCCCGCCGGAATCTGCCGTCCGCCGTCGGACGAGCCAGGTCCACCGTACCCGTCGGGAGTGTCCCCCAATGCCATATCTGCCGCCCCTATCGGCGGCGCCGCTTGCCGGCTGAGATTCCGTCACCGTCGGACACGAGTTTTCCCAGTTGATGGGAGAACCGGGCCGCTCGGGCGACCCTCAAGCTCAACTTCACCCAAGTACTGCCTGAACCTGCAGCTCAGCAAGAATCAGATCGTGAACTAGAGGGTCGAGTGGAGCGAGCATGACGGCGAGAGTGGTGGTCATCGGCGGAGGCATCATCGGCCTGGCCACCGCCCTGGCCTTGACCCGCCAGCGGCCCGACGCCGGCGTGACGGTCCTGGAGAAGGAGAAGCAGCTCGCCTCCCACCAGACCGGGCGCAACTCGGGGGTGATCCACTCCGGCATCTACTACCGGCCCGGCTCGGCCAAAGCGACCCTCGGGGTGAAGGGTCACGCCAGCATGATCCGGTTCTGCTCGGAGCACGGAATCCGCTACGAGCAGTGCGGCAAGCTCATCGTCGCCGTCACCGAGCTCGAGCAGGAGCGGCTGGGCGGCCTGGCCGAGCGGGCGGCGTCCAACGGGGTGCGCTGCCGGCTGGTGGATCGCCAGGAGATGGCAGAGCTGGAGCCGAACGTCACCGGCCGGGCCGCCCTCGAGGTGCCGGGCACGGCCATCGTCGACTACCGCCAGGTGGGCCAGGGGATGGCCGACCTGCTGCGGGCGGCGGGGGTGGACATCCGCCTCGGCCAGGCCGGCGTGGGCCTGGCCGAGGGACCGGCCGGGGTGACGGTGAAGACGAATGACGGCCCCCTGGCCGCATCGGCCGTGGTCAACTGCGCCGGCCTGTGGTCCGACCGGGTCGCCCGCCTCCACCAGCGCACCCGCCGGCAGGTGGTCATCGCCCCCTTCCGGGGCGAGTACTACGACGTCGTGAGGCCGCCCGGCGCCCCGCCGCTCATCAGCCGGCTGATCTATCCGGTGCCCGACCCCGTCTACCCCTTCCTCGGGGTGCACCTGACCCGCGGCATCCACGGCCACCTGCACGCCGGCCCCAACGCCGTACTGGCCCTGGCCCGCCACGGCTACTCCTGGCGCGACGTGGACGCCCGCGACCTGGCCGAGCTGGCCACCTTCCCCGGCATGTGGCGGCTGGGGGCCCGCCACTGGCGCGAGGGCGGCCGCGAGCTCTACCGGTCCCTGCGCCGGCACGCCTTCGGGGAGGCGGTGCGCCGGATGGTGCCGGTCATCGAGGACGACCAGCTGGTCCGGGCCCCGTCCGGGGTGCGGGCCCAGGCCCTGTCGCGGCGGGGGGAGCTGCTCGACGACTTCGTCATCGAGACCAGCGGCCGGGTGGTCGACGTGATCAACGCCCCCTCCCCCGGCGCCACCGCCTCCCTCGAGATCGGCGAGGTGGTGGCGGCGAGAGCGGCGGCCCTGCTCGATTGACCCCGACGAGGCCGACTGAAGCGGGGCCGGAGGACGGATTCTCGGCCCGGCAAGCGGGTAGGTGGCCGCCATGAACCCCATCCGATATATGGCGCGACCGCTGATGGGCGGCCTCTTCGTCATGAGCGGCGTCGACGTGCTGCGCAACCCCGAGCCCCGGGCCAAGGCGGCGGCCCCGCTCCTGGACGAGATCTCCGACCGGGTGGGCAAGCTGCCCGCCGACTCGGTCCAGCTGGTGCAGGCCAACGCCGCCGTCCACGTGGTCGCCGGCACCATGCTGACCATCGGCCGGGCCCCCCGGCTGGCGGCCGCCGCCCTGGCGGCGTCGCTGGTGCCCACGACCCTCGGCGGCCACCGGTTCTGGGAGTTCGAGGACCCCCAGCAGGCCAGCCAGCAGCGGGTCCACTTCATGAAGAACGCCGCCATCCTGGGCGGCCTCCTCTTCGCCGCCACCGACCGCCGGCGGTCGAGGAGAAAGTCCTGGCCGGGAGCAACCTTGGTGGCCCGGGCCCTCCGCCGAGGTTGATGTATGATAGTGGTGTATGCACCGGACGAATCTCTACCTGACGGAGGAGCAGGAAGAGAAGCTTGACGCCAGGGCCCGGGCAGCCGGCGTCTCCCGCAGCGCCCTCGTCCGGTCGATCATCGACCGCGAGCTGGACCGGCCCCTGCCGGTAGACGAGTCGGTGGCTGAGACTCTCGGCCATCTGGCCGACCGGTACCACGCAGCGGTCCAAGGCCTGTTCGGCGACGACCCGGACCTCCGCGTCGATCGGTGATCATCGTCGACGACAAGCTGGCCCTCGACGCCTTGGCGCGCCGTCTCGTCGTCGGGGAGACCGTGGCCACCACATGGGGCTTCCATTTCCGCCTGTTACGGGCCCTGGAGGACGAGAGCAGGTGGGGGCCGCTCGGCCGCTCGGCCACCGCCGACGCCCGCCGGGTGGCGGCCGACCCGCCCGAGGCGACGCTGCGGGTGCTCGACCCCCGGTCGGTCACGGACGAAGCGGCGAGGCTGGCAGTCCGTCACCAGCTGAACCTCTTGGCCGCCGAGCTCGTGGCCTCAGCCCGGCGGTACCGCGCCGCCGTCCACCTGAGCGAACCGAACGTCGGGCGGCGTTGGCGCGAGGTGCTGGCCGAAGAGGGGATCACCCTCACCATCGTTTGACCGCTCCGGCGGCTGGCCGCTGCGGCCCACCGGTAGGGTCGAGGCCAGACCGGGAGGGCGGCCATGTCCAACACCAGGAAGCAGGCCCGCCGCCAGAAGGAGGCCAAGCGGGCCGAGGCCGAGCTGCGCAAGGAGCGGGGGGCGCACCGCCGGGCCAGCGAGAAGGCGGCGGCCGAGGGCCGGCGCCGGGCTCTGTCCTTTCTCGACCCCGACACGCCACCCGAGCGGGCGGCCCGGGTGGTCATCGAGGACCACGCCCAGGGCCTGCTGCCCGCCGGGGTCGGTTACCTGCTGGCCACCAAGGTGTCGCCCGACCACGCCCGGGCGGTGTCGGCCGTCGCCCTCGAGCAGGCCCCGGAGCTGCCCGCCGCCCTTACCCTGGCCGCCGAGGTGGCCGCCCTGGTCGACGAGGACCCGGTCCGGGCCGACGAGCTGCTGGGCTCGGCCGCCCTGGTCATCCAGCGCTCCCATCCCGGACTGCGGGCGGGGCTGGCCGACTGCTACCGGGTGGCGGGACGGCCGGCCGACGCCGCCGATCTGCTGTGGCCCCTGGCCGTCGCCAACCCCGCCGACCAGGAGGCCGTCTTCAACTTGGCCGCGGCCGTGCAGGACGCCTTCCAGCGGACCAGCGGCGAGGGGCCCGACGGCCGCTGCCCGTGCGGAGCCGACCTGGACTGGTCCGAGTGCTGCCGCCCCCGCGAGGAGGACCTGCTGGTGCGCTTCGCCGACCGCCAGTCCCTCGACCGGTTGGGCGAGGCGGTCAACGACTGGCTGGAGCGGACCGGCGTCATGGCACAGGTGGAAGACACCGCCTCGGAGTGGATCGGCCAGGCTCGCCTGTCGGTCGGCGACCCGCTGCTGGACCAGCTCATTCCCATGTCGGTCCTGTGGGGGTGGCGCATCAACGCCGCCGACGAGTCCCAGGACGCCCCCATCGTCGCCTTCGCCTCCGACCCCGCCACCCCGCCCGACCTGGCGGCGGCGGCCCGGGTGTGGGCCGATCACGTGACGTGCGGGCTGTGGCTGGTGGCCGACCCCCGCCCGTCTCCGGGTCTGCTCCTGCGTGACGTCGTCACCGGTGTCACCCGTTACGCGGCCGTGCCGGCCGGCCAGGTCGAGCACCTCCCCCGCTGGTCGGTCCTGGCCGGCTCACTGGTGCCGGTGGACGGGGTGTGGCGGCCGCCGGTGCCGTTGATCCGGCTCAGCCCCGACGAGGGTGACTTCCTCACCGGCTACGTGCGGGCCTCCGCCGAGGCGGTGGCCAGCGAGATGAGCGGCAAGGGTCCCCGGGCCAGTACCGACCCCGCCGAGCGGGTGCCCTACGGCGTCCTCATCGCCGAGCAGGGGGCGCCCAGCGAAGTGGCCGGCTTCGTCTCGGTGGTGGCCAACAGCCTCCTGCCCCAGCTGATCTCCGATGTCGACGAGCAGCGCCACGAGCCCATCACCCTCACCAACACCGACGGCCACCCCATGGTCCAGATCACCGCGCGGATCGGCCTCACCGACCCCGACCGACTGCTCGACCGGCTGGCCAACCACCCCGACTTCAGCCGGACCGACGACGGCGACATCAACTGGTGGGGGCGGGCGATGACTGGGGCTGAGGTCGAGACCACCCTGGCCGAGCTGGAGTCACAGACCGGTCAGCTCCCCCGCCTCGACCAGCCGTTGCGGTGGCTGCGAGGAAAGGTCATCCCCGAAGCCGGCGGGCTCAGAGTGGAGGTGAACTCCGAGGAGCGCTACGGGCAGTTCCTCGCCGTCCTGCACCGCCTGGGCGAGCCCAAGCCCCAGGTGACGGAGATGACCTCGTTCGACTACGCCCAGGACACCGTCCTCCCCACCGGAGCTCCCCTACCGGCGGCCATGTCGGCCGAGGCGGCCGAGGCGTGGCAGCGCAGTTGGCTCGACGAGGAGGTGCCCGGCCTCGGTGGGCTGACTCCCCGCCAAGCGGCCCAGGACCCGGACGAGTGGGCCTATCTGGAGGCGATGCTGCGCCGTTTCGAGCACGAGTTCGACGTCGCCCACTTCGCCGGCGCCGAGGGCCACCGCCCCGACGTGGCGTGGATCCGCCAGCAGCTCGGGCTCTAGACGCGGCTCCGCCGCGCACCAGCCGCACCGCTGGTGACGCCGACGAGCTCAACGGCCCGTCGCCGAAGGGTGTAGGCCCACCCGTCCTGGCGGAGGGTCCACTAGCCCCCGCCATCCGCGGTCGGGGTGATCGCCACGACTTGGGACCCACATCCCAGTCCCCCGGGTTACTACTGGACTACTACCTTGAGTAGTATCGAAGTATGAAGCTCAGCGTCAGCCTCCCCGACGAGGACGTCGAGTTCCTGGACGCCTACGCCCGGGCCCAGGGGTACGCCTCGCGCTCAGCCGTCCTTAAGCGGGCGGTGCGCCTGCTGCGCGGCACCGAGCTGGGAGCCGCCTACGAGGACGCCTTCGCCGAATGGGAGGACACCGGCGAAGCCGACGCCTGGGAGGTCACGAGTAGCGACGGTGTCGATTCTGATGCGCCGAGGTGAGATCCGACTCGTCGACTTCGACCCGACTCGAGGCGCCGAGGCGAACAAGGTCCGACCGGCGATCATCGTGAGCAACGACGCCGCCAACTCCACCGCCGCCCGCCTCGGCCGAGGGGTCGTCACCGTCGTTCCAGTGACTTCGAACATCGAGAGGATCCACCCCTTCCAGGTCTTGTTGCCGGTTGATTCGACCGGCTTGCCGGCCAGCTCGAAGGCGCAGGCCGAGCAGGTGCGCTCGATCGCGGTCGAGCGTGTAGGGGCGCGGGTGGGCTCGGTGTCCCAGCCTCTGATGAACGAGCTGAACGAGGCCCTGCGCCTTCACCTGGGTCTCTGACCTCTCGACGGCTTACACTGCGCTCGCCTAGCGCTGGGGGTGTGGGGTGGCCGAGATCCAGGGAACCTACGAGGACCGCTTCGCGGCCGTGGCCGAGGTCCTGTCGGCCAACTTGGACTCCGGGGCGGATGTGGGCGCCTCGGTCGCCGTGTTCTTGAACGGCGAGCCGGTGGTCGACATCTGGGGCGGCCACACCGACCCGGAACGCACGACGCCGTGGCAGCGCGACACCATCACCAACGTCTTCTCGACGACCAAGACCATGACGGCGCTGTGCGCCCTCATCCTGGCCGACCGGGGCGAGCTCGACCTCCACGCCCCCGTGGCCAACTACTGGCCGGAGTTCAAGGCCGGCGGCAAGGAGTCGGTGGAGGTCCGCCACCTGCTCGGCCACACCGCCGGGCTGGCGGGGTGGACCGAACCCCTCGAACCCGAGGACCTGGCCGACTGGGAGAAGTGCACCGACCTGTTGGCCGCCCAGGAGCCGTGGTGGGAGCCGGGGACCGCGTCGGGCTACCACGCCGTCACCCAGGGCTACCTGGTGGGCGAGGTGGTGCGGAGGATCACCGATCGCTCCCTCGGCACGTTCTTCCGGGAGGAGGTGGCCGAGCCGCTGGGCGCCGACTTCCACATCGGCCTTCCCGCCCAGCACGACGCCCGGGTGGCCCGGTTGATACCGCATTCACCGCTCGACGTCGAGGAGCAGGCCCAAGGTCGTGACCTGGCCCTCCGGTCGTTGGCCAACCCGGTGATCACCGGCGAGACCTCGTGGGAGGAGTGGTGGCGGCGGGCAGAGATACCCGCCGCCAACGGCCACGGCAACGCCCGCTCGGTGGCGACCGTCCAGTCGGTGATGGCCTGCGGCGGGGAGGTGGGCGGCGTGCGGCTGCTGTCGGAGGCTGGGTGCCGCGCCGTGTTCGAAGGACAGTCGAACGGGATGGATCTGGTGCTCGGCATCCCCATCCGCTTCGGCCTCGGCTACGGCCTGGCCAGCGAGTTCATGCCGATTGGCCCTGGCGCCTGCTTCTGGGGCGGCTACGGCGGCTCGCTCATCTACGTGGACATGGACACCCGGCTCTGCGTCTCCTACGTGATGAACCGGATGGAAGGGAACCTGGTCGGCGACCAGCGCGGCGCCACCATCCTCCTCACCGCCGCCACCGCCTGA